>CAJWSN010000013.1 GCA_913046175.1 uncultured Opitutia bacterium | reverse complement strand
CCTGGATTATGGAGGCTTGCCGGATCATCCGCTCAATTGTCTTTGTTCGCCTTTCCCCCAGACGCCTCCTTTTTATTACCACCTATGCCCAGGTCAGGGATTTGGGGTAAAGTAATTTTAGGGCGTTGTCCCGGCCCTTTTTCCACCAGCACCTTTTGCT
This sequence comes from uncultured Opitutia bacterium, assembly GCA_913046175.1. Classification (GTDB taxonomy): domain Bacteria; phylum Verrucomicrobiota; class Verrucomicrobiia; order Opitutales; family JABJCN01; genus JABJCN01. The sequence continues at coordinate 15,180 of CAJWSN010000013.1, read as the reverse complement.
CCCCTTGTAGAAGTGTTATGCGGAATCCTTCAAGTTTGCCTTGTTTGTCTGTTACTATTGGTGATTCCAGCAGCACAACCCGTCCCTCCTGTGGATAAATTTCTGCTTTTCCTGCGGTTGCAACCCGTTCCTGTTGCACGATCCTGACACCTCCCATTGCCAGGATTTTCTCAATTTTTCCAATTGAATCCTTTTTTTCTGTCTCGGGGACCGGAGCGGGTAATTTGGACTTTTGCTGCTTTTCTTTGCCAGAGTAAACTTCCAGCCGCTGGCAGGTGGCAACCATATTGGTGGCATGTACCTCGACATTTCCAGTGAACAGGAAATGGTTTCCTTTTTCGCTACTGACCATCACGAGATTATCGCTGTAAATTTCAGTTTTATCCGGACCTGCTTTCTGCGTTGCCGGGGTTGCGGGCTCTTGTCCCAGGCAAATAACCATGGGAACCAGGTTCATGAGCAAGCCACTAAAAGATTTGCAGTTTTTCATCGAAGGTCACCTTTACTTTTTTGTATATTTTGACAGTGCGGTTTTTTCCATCCCATTGCCATTCCCTTCCTGTGATCTGGAAATGTTTCCCTTGAATTTTAAGGAGTTCCTTTCCCTGGGCTCGAGATTCCTTCAGGTAAAACATGGCGGCAGGGCTGAAAAAATCGGTCTCCACCTTGCGGTTGCCATTGCCAGCCAGGAGTTGGAGGTTCATATTTTTCACCACTGCACTCTTTTCATTTAGATACTGGAGTTCCTTGCCCTTTAGCACCCAGGCAGGAAATCCATCCTCCCCGAACCCTGGAATGGTAAAATCCTGTAGTGGAGCATCAAGTGAGATTTGAGCCGCAACGTAAATGGGGAGCACTCCTGAAACCAAGGCTTTTGCGAAAAGGTGAAAAAACTTTCGATGCATGGCGGTTACCCCGACAGGCAAAGTAGAAATAAAAAGGACTGGATTGGCAAGATTCTCTTCAGTCCTGACTGACCTTTTCCAGGATCTGGTAACTCCTCTCCACCATTTCGCGTGGGTCTTCCAATAGGTTGCTGGTTGCCAGTGAATTATCAAAAATCTGCTCCAGAATAAGGATGGCCAAATTCTCGTTGCCGGTGCGGAGATCATTCAGGTTGCGGATCAGTGGGTGACCCGGGTTGATCTCGAATTTAACAGGCGGCAATTCTTGCAATGCATCTTTGCCATCCTGATTCATGGCCTGCATCATTCGACGCATGTTCGCAGTCATGAATTTGTCTGCATTCATGATACAGGCAGGGCTTCCAATTAATCGATCACTCGCATCCACGGAGGAGACCTTTTTGTCTAACTTCTCCTGAATCCATGTGCAGAGAGATTCTGTATCTTTTTCGTCCAAGCTTTCGACATCTGATGAATCTTCAATTTTATCCAGTTTCACTTCGTCGGAGTCACCGGAAAGGATTTTTTTCTCCTCGAACTTACCAAGATCCCGCAAAATGATTTCATCCGCCTCCTCAAAGAGGTACAGCACCTCCATGTTGCGAGCCTGAAATGCTTCAAGAAACGGGCCAGATTCAATGGCGGCCCGGTTTTGGCCAAAGAGATAGCAGATATTTTCCTGACTTTCCGGCATGCGTGAGACGTATTCAGGGAGACTCGTCAGTTTGCCGGGTTCCGTGTAGGATGACTCGAATCGCAGGAGTTTGCCCAATTTGTCCCGGTTGCCGTAGTCGAGATGGATGCCTTCCTTGATGAAAATTCCAAATTGCTGCCAGAAGGTTTCATATTTCTCCGGATCTTTTTTGGCCGTATTTTCCAGCAGTTTGATCAAGCGCTTTGTCAGTAATGAATTTAGTTTCTGAACCAATACACTGTCCTGCATTGTCTCCCGTGATATATTCAGGGGGAGGTCTGCACTGTCTACAACGCCTTTCAGGAAACGCATCCACTCCGGGAGCAAGCCGTTGGGTTGTGCATCAATCATCACTTTCTTGCAGTGCAGTGCCACCGCAGGCTCCACCTTGCCCAAACCAAATCGTTCTGGATTCTCCTTGGGGATGAAGATCAGGGCGTTGATTACGATTGGTGCATCCGCATTAAAGTGCATTCGCAGGAGAGGTTCGTCAAAGGCATTGGCCTGAAACTTGTAAAACTCCGTGTATTCCTCCTCCTTGATATCGCTTTTGTTGCGCAACCAGATCGCTTCCACGGTGTTGACCCGTTCTCCATTTACGTTGATGGGAAACTGCACAAAACTGGAGTACTGTTTGATGATTTGTTTAACACGTTCCTGCGTGGCAAACTCCTTACATTCCTCCTTTAGGTGCACGACGACCTTGGTGCCCCTTCTCAACCCCTCCACCTCTTCAACCGTGTAGTTGCCTGCACCCTCGCTCGTCCAGAGGAATCCTTTCCCGTCCTTTTGGAAAGAACGGGAATACACCTCGACTTTGTTTGCTGCCATGAACGAACTGTAGAACCCCACGCCGAATTGTCCGATCAGGTTCTCCTTTGAGGTTGCGTTCTCCTTCAAGGCTTCAAGAAAGGCCTTGGATCCCGAGTGCGCGATCGTGCCAAGGTTATCAACCAGTTCATCCCGGTTCATTCCGATCCCGAAGTCCTGGAATGTCAGCGTGTGTGCTTTGTCGTCTGTATTAAGATTTATTTCGAGTGTCAGGTGATCGTCAAACACCTCCTTTTCGGTGATTTGTGCATGACGGAGTTTTTCCAGCGCGTCGGACGCGTTGGAAATAAGTTCACGGACAAACACCTCCTTGTCCGTGTAGAGGGAGTTGATGACGATATCCAGCACCTGCCGGACCTCGGCCTTGAATTCTAGTGTTTCAGACATATTTTTAATTAATTTGGGATGACCATCAAAGAATGCGAAAAGGAAAAATCAAGTCTGTCCGGGACTTGTCAGGGCTTTGCAATATTCAGCAGGGGCTGTAGGTCAGCAAAATATACGCCGGCGAGTACCCATATAGGAATCATCAGCCCGGAAAGAAAAGTGGTGGACAGGATGATTTGCAAGGCTGTGTTGGGTGACCCATTATAGTGTTTGGCTATCACGATGGGGAAAATGCCACAAGGCATGGCCGCCTCGACAACCAATACGGCCTTAAGCTCCAACGGCATCGGCAACTTTACTGCGGCAAGAATGAAAAAGAGGGGGAGGAGAAACTGCCTTGTGAGGCAGGCGACACCAACCAGCCGCAGATGTTTTCGCAGGTCCAATGCCTTTAGATTGTCAAAAAGCGTGGCACCGATAAGAATCAACCCAAATGGGATGGCCAACTTGCCAATGCCTCCAATAAGGCTTGAGGTTTGTTCCGGCAAGTTGGCTGCTGCGCCAGACCAGTTAAGGGTCACGGCAAGGATGACGGCCAAGACTGGTGGGTTAAGCAACCGTTTCAGCGCCAGTTTTTCAGAGCCTGCAGTGAGGAAGAGTACACCTACGGACCAGATGGCGGCTTCTACCCCGACCACAAATATAAGAAGGATTCCAAAGGTATCTTCCTTAAAGAGGGACTCCGCGATTGGGAATGCGAAGTAGCCGTAGTTGAAGATGCCCGTGGTAAAGATGAAGGTATTTCTTTGTCTCCTGTTTGCAAAAGGAACCCAGCGAGCTGTTATTGAAGCGACTACTTGACCCAGGGCAAGGGCCGCAAATCCAAAGAGCAGGACTTGAACGAGAAGGGAAGGCTGTTCAGCTATTGCCTGGTTCTCCATCACGTTCCTCAGGATGAGGCATGGATAAAAACACCAAATTACTAAGCGGAGGAGTTTCCCGTCCCATTCCTCCTTAAGCAATCCGAAGAATCTCACCAACATGCCCGCAACTGCCCATCCCACAATTACGAGCAGGGCCAGGAGTACCTTTGTAAACGGAATGTCCAGCATGGGGTGTGTCTTTCCTGAAATCCTTGGTTTGCTTTATTAACTGAAAAGGGGCACCCTTTTCCGCCATTTATTTTTCATGGCAAGTGAAAAGATAGTGAATCGGCGGGCAACCGTCCATACCCTTGGGTGTCGATTGAACCAGTCGGAGACCAATTTGATCCGGGACAGTCTGGTGGCTCAAGGGTATTCAATTGTTCCTTTTGGCGACCGGGCGGACCTTGCCGTGATCAACACCTGCACGGTAACCCGCACTGCGGATTCCAAGTGCCGTTCAGCGATTCGACAGTTCACGCGGAGGAACCCAAAGGCCTTCACGGCGGTGGTGGGTTGTTACTCGCAGATGGGGTACAAGGAAATTGCTGGAATAGAGGGCGTGGATGTGATCATTGGCAATCAGGACAAATTGAACGTTCTTGATTATGTTGGGGATGGAAAGAATGAGGTGCCTGTAATTGTACGGGATCGCATTGATCGCGAGGATTTCAGCATCACTTTTGCCGGGGAGCTGCCTTTCATGCAGCGGGCGAATCTTAAAATCCAGGATGGATGCGATTTCATGTGCACCTTTTGTATCATTCCTTTTGCCCGTGGTCGCGCCCGTTCCCGGGATTTCCAAAACCTGCTTGGAGAAGCGGTCAATCTGGTTGACCGGGGTGTTCGCGAGCTGATTCTCACCGGGGTAAACCTTGGCACCTACAGTCACCACGGGAAAAACATTGTCGACATTGTGGACAGCCTCGATGCGATTGAAGGGCTTTCCCGTATTCGCATCTCCAGCATTGAACCCACCACTATTCCACAGGCGCTTTTGGAACGCATGAAGGATCCTGGCCATGTGCTCCTGCCTTACCTTCACATTCCTCTGCAGGCTGGTTCTGACGAGGTTCTCAGGTCAATGCGTCGGAAATACAATGTAAGTGAATACCTGAGCTTTGTGCAAAAAGCAGGCAGACTGGTTCAGGATCTTTGCATCGGCACGGACATCATGGTGGGGTTCCCTGGGGAGACCGGGAACGACTTCGAGCAGACATGCCAGACCTTTCTTGAAGGCCCGTTTGCCTATTGTCATGTGTTCACATATTCTGAGCGTGATGGTACTCCTGCTGCAAAGCACAAGAATTCTGTTCCCGTTCCTGAGCGCAAGCTTCGCAGCACTCATCTCCGCCGATTGAGCGCCATGAAGCGCCACGACTTTCATGAATCCTTCCTGGGGAGGGAATTCCCTGTGCTTTTCGAGAATCAAAGGGAGGGGGTCTGGCCGGGGTACACCCCAAACTATATACGGACCGTGGTTCCTGATGCAGGGGAGGACCTGACCAACCGTCTTGGCTTGGTGAGGCTAGACACTGTCAGTGCAGACTTTGTTGAGGGTTCTCTTCTGGAATTGCTCGACTAAGTGGAATCCCTTGTCTGGGTTATCAATTTTCTTTCCTAAATCTTTTCATATCCAAGACATGGTCATGCACCCAACCAAGCTTCTCCTTTGGGATATTGACGGCACCATCATTGCCACTAAGGGGGCTGGCGAAGCAGCCATGGATCTGGCCATGAAAGATGTCTTTGGCATTGATGCGAATCTCCACGCAATTGATTACTCCGGTCGTACAGACCCGCTTCTTGGACGTATGCTCTGCGAGCATTACGGGGTTCCTGATTCTCCAGAGAAGAACCAGGCTTTTGTTGATGCATACGTTCGCAACCTGTCCGAGATTCTAGCCGCTTCCCCGGCCACCCTGCTTCCGGGGATGGAGGTTCTCAGCATCCTTACCCAACGGAAGGATTGTTTGCAGGGTCTTCTCACCGGCAATGTCCGCGCGGGTGGAAAGGTAAAGCTGGAAAGCGTGGATGCCTGGCAGTATTTTAAATTCGGTTCTTTTGCCGACAATTGCTTCAACCGTAACGAACTGGCTCCAAAGGCGCTCGAAATCGCACGGGAAGACTTCGGGGTGGCATTCACCCCGAAACAGGTCTTTGTCATTGGCGACACCCCGCGGGACATTGAGTGCGGTCGTCATATCCATGCATGCACAGTGGCTGTGGCCACAGGAAAGTATCCAGTCCAAGAGCTTGCCCAGGCTGAGCCTGACTATCTATTCGAGAATCTTTCGGACACCGAGGTTTTTCTGGCAATTCTTGACGAGGTTGATGCCACAACCATCCAGTAATTCAGTTCCGACGCGTGATCGTGCCGTCCTGAATTTTCTTCAGGTATTTGTCCAGTTCCTCGCGAACCTTGGGCATGAGGATGTAGAGCCCGATAACATTTGGGAAGCACATGGCGAAAATCATGGCATCCGAGAAGCCGATGACATTATCGAGTGTCATGGCAGCACCAACGACTACAAAGAAGCAGAATATGAACTTGAAGATCAGCCGTGATTTTTCGTTGCGTCCAAACAAGTAAATCCAACTCTGCTCACCGTAGTAGGACCAAGCGATCATCGTTGAGAACGCGAACAGGATGACTGCCATTGCAAGGATGAGCGGGAACCAGGAGATTACGCTTTCAAACGCAGCCGAGGTTACGCCCACGCCACCAAGGTCTTCGGCGCTTGTCCATGTATTCGTGATGATGATGACAAGTGCCGTCATCGTGCATACGACAACCGTATCGATAAATGGCTCCAGCAGGCTAACCAATCCCTCGCTGGCTGGGTTTTCAGTACGGACTGCCGAGTGTGCAATGGATGCGGACCCGATCCCGGCTTCATTGGAGAAGGCTGCGCGTTTGAAGCCCTGAATCATTACGCCGATTATGCCACCAGCCACCGCTTTGCCTGAAAAGGCTCCATTGAAGATCTCTCCGATTGCCGCGGGAATCTGACCCAAGTGGGTCAGGAGGACTACGAGGGCTGCCACAACATAGATTCCGCACATTAAGGGAACAATTTTGGCGGTGGTCCGGGCAATGCCCCGAATCCCGCCAATTATGACCAGCCCCACAACCGCGGCGACCAGAAGTCCGAAGAACCAGCCCTTATCTCCCCACCAGCTTTCCGTTCCACCGGTTACTCCCACGAATTGTTGGTATGCCTGGTTGATCTGGAACATATTGCCCCCGCCAAGTGCACCGCCGATACACATGACGGCAAAGAACACCGCCAGCACCTTTCCGAGGCCTGCCAGGCCCTTTTCCGCAAATCCCTGACTCAGGTAGTACATGGGTCCACCGTAGGTTTTTCCAGTTTCGTCAATCTGTCGGTACTTAACGCCAAGAGTGCATTCAACGAACTTGGCCGACATACCCAGCAATCCTGCCACGATCATCCAGAAGGTTGCCCCCGGGCCGCCGAGGCTTATCGCCACCGCCACACCCGCAATATTGCCGAGCCCAACCGTACCTGAAAGCGCCGCAGTCAGCGCTTGAAAATGGGAGACTTCACCTTTTTCACGTGGGTCCGTGTATTTCCCCCGCACAATTTCGAGGGCCAACTTGAATCCGCGAATGTTGATAAAACGGAAGTAGAGGGTGAAAATCGTGGCTCCAACGACAAGCCAGATAAGGACGAAGGGAACGCCCCGCCTGTTGGCCTCGATGATATTGGGACGTATGGGGAAGTCATCCATCTCCTTGGGTAATTCCAGCTGGACACCTGCTTTAATTGTTCCCTCCGCATCCGCCTTGGCCTTTGCCTGTCCTGTCCTGCCTCCATTCGACTCTATAAATGTGAAGGTTACCGTGGATTTTGGGTTGAAGTTCGTTAGGTCTGCAGTGATTTCAATCGAGTCAACAGCTCCATCCTTGACTTGAATCTCCAGTTTTTTGCGGACATCGATTCCCTTGGCATGGAATGCTGTCCAAAAGACGATTTTCTCGATCCATTTTGTTGCTGGCTCAATGGCGTCGTTGATTTTCTTGTCCAAGCTCTCTTTTGCAGCAACCGTAGGCGTTACAGAAGTCGCACCGGTTGCTGATGGAGGCTTTTCATCTGCAAATGCAGTTGCTCCAAGCAGAAGATGGAGTGTAAGAAACAACAGGGCTGTACCACGCATGGATTTTAGGGTTTTCATCAAATTTACATGGGGGGTTTGAAAACGGATGAACTTATTGTGAGCGTCTATTTGGTGGCAAGGCTTTAAGGTTCCTGTTTTCATGTGACACAAATATCTTTTCTCTGAGACCTTGTTCTACATTCTTAACCGACAGTGAGTTTTCCGGATACGATTGACAGACATCTTGGGCGTGAATGGCTAAAGTCCTTCGGTCTCACCACGGGCTTTGTCCTTGGACTTTTCTACATCCAGAACCTGTACGACAACCTGGGGGATTTTCTCAAACATGGTGCTGGAATTGTTGAAATCCTGAAATACTTCCTCTGGCTGACTCCATCTCTGTTGTTGCCGGTGCTGCCTCTGAGTGTCCTCGTTTCGACCCTCATCAGTTATGGAACCCTCCACAGGAATCAGGAAATTACGGCAATGCGGTCGACTGGCAGGGGGATTTGGGGTTTGATGCGGATGAATCTGTTTTTTGGGGTGCTTCTATCGGCTGGCCTTTACCTGCTTGGAAGTGGTGGACTGTCCTTGTCCGTGGAGAAATCCCGGGAAATCCACGAGCGCTTGGCATGGAAGGAAACGAATCTTCAGGAAACCGGCTGGATTCAACATTTGACCTTTGAGAATTCTGCAGCTCGCAGGCTGTGGGTGATGAATCGTTTCCATCAACCCACAAACACAGGTTATGGCGTGTACCTCTACAGGCGTGATGAGCAGGGTCAGGTTCTCGAGCGATTTACATCCAGGACAGCAGTTTTTGATGCGGATACAGACACGTGGACCTTTCGTGAGGGTCGCCGGGTTCCTTTTAACAAAGCGGGATTACCGAAGCAATTGGACGATTTTAAGGAACTGAAACTCCAGAATATTGATTCTCCAAGAATGCTTTTGGCTCGGCAAAAGAAAATAGGTGACCTGTCCATCAAGGAACTTCAGGATTTAAAGAAGGTTCATGCCGGTGGAGGGGACAAGGAGTCCAAACGTTACGCCGTTCGTTATCATCAGGCACTCGCTGGTTCCTTTAACTGCGTATTGGCCTTGATGGTCGGGGTTCCCTTTGCCCTTGGTGGAACACGGACCAACCCGATGGTTGGGGCATCCAAGGCCATCTTGATTTTTGTCGCGTTTCTTATTTTGTCCGGACTCAGCCGGTTACTTGGGGAGCAGGAAATTATAAAACCCATTGTTGCGGGTTGGTCTCCATTGTTGGCCATGGGGCTTTTTGCCCTCTACCTGACCGGGAAGGTTCGCTGATTTCTCCTGTCAAACTCGATCTCTGGCTACCCTGTTACAGTCATTCCCTCCGGGTTGCAGGGGTCAACAACTGTCATTGCGCAACCTTGTGCTTCTTCAATGGGCGCGAAGGTGCGCCGAACAAGTTCGACGTTGTTGCAGTCCCTGCTCAAGTGCGCCAAGAACACCCTTTTCCAGCCTGGGTTGCTGACTTCCTTGAGGAGTTCACTGGCTGACTTGTTGGAAAGATGCCCGTGACGTCCGAGAATGCGTTGTTTCAAGGACCAGGGCCGGCGGGTGTCCATTTCAAGCATCTCCCTGTCATGGTTTGCCTCAAGAACCAGGTAGTCCACATCACGGATTTTCTCCTTCACCATTTCCGGCACGTAGCCCAGGTCGGTCAACCAGGCAAGTTTACGGGGTGGGTTGAACAAATCGTCTGTTCCCCAGGAAAAAAGAAAACCAACTGGGTCATAGGCATCATGTGGAATGGAGAACGGGGAGACCTGAAGGTCCCGGAAAGTGAAGGTGCGACCGGTATCGAATACCTGCCAGTTTACCCGTCTTTTCAAATTCTCCCGGATGGCCTGCGCGGTATCTCGGTTTGCATGGTATTTCAGGTGTGAGAAACGGGATAACCCCTTGATCCCTGTTGCATGATCTGAATGCTCATGGGTGATGAATACCGCGTCAATATTGTCAATGTGTTCACCGGAATTCTCCAGCATTTCGCAGATTCGTTTGCCAGAGAATCCTGCATCAATCAGTATGGTGCAGTTCTCCGTCTTGAGGAGTGCGCAGTTGCCCGAGCTGCTTGAACCAAGAATCCTGAAATAATACCCCACTATTTTTGGATTGTGGAAATCCCTTTCCTCTTTTGGAAGCTTTTTTTGATTCTGGTGTAATAATAAAATCCAAGGTTTACACGACAGCGCCTTTTTCCATACTGCCCGTTCATTTTATTTCCGAACCAGCTTTTCACGCAAGAAACCACCACAAGGGCTAATGCCAGAGGACAATTCATCCAGCGAATATGATGAGTCTTTCTCCGTTTCGGAGGAATACCGGGGCACATTGCCTGACATCCAGAACACATCCGAGCATGCCATTCAGGGTGCGGATGTCCCCGTGGGTCAGGTGGGTTCCTCAAATTTTAGGCTCCCAATTCAAGTCCGCGGGGACAAGGGCGACCCAAGGACAGTTGACGCAGCTGTGACCGGCACCGTTTCACTCAAGGCGGGGGACAAGGGAATCAATATGTCCCGCATCATGCGAACATTTTATGAGTTCAAGGACTCGGTCTTTTCACTGGCAACGCTTGATGCTGTTCTTGTTCGGCTTCAGGAGGCACTCGGAGAGGATAATGCCTTTCTGCATATTTCATTTTCATACCCTCTTCTCAAGCCAAGTCTTCGCAGTGGTCTTGTTGGTTACCAGTATTATGATACAGCTTTTCTCGCCAGTATTGATGGTTCAGGCACGCTCTGCAAATATCTGGAACTTGATTTTGTATATTCATCCGCATGTCCCTGCTCCAACAGCTTGGTTGAGCATGCCCGCGAACATCGTCAGGTTTTTGGTGTCCCTCATTCCCAGCGCAGCACTGCCCGTGTAACCGTCAAGGTTGACCCTGAAGCCAACCTGACGATTGAGGAATTGCGTGATCATTGCCTCAATGCCCTGAAGACCGAGACCCAGGTCATTGTTCGACGGGAGGATGAGCAGGCTTTTGCTGAGCTCAACGGGGCTTTTCAGGTCTTTGTTGAGGATGCAATTCGCTTACTCTACAGGGAACTCGACCAGGACTCGAGAATTATCGACTTCAAGGTCATCTGCTCCCATCTTGAATCCCTTCATTCCCATGATGCAGTGGCCGTGGCCTGCAAGGGGGTTCCTGATGGTTTCAGGGAAGGCTTTCCGGATTTCCGGAGTCTGGTGCGGTAAAGGGGGCAGGCAAGTGGAACCTGCGCAGCGCCCCGATGAAATATTTGACGTTGTTGATGAACGGGATCGTGTCATCGGTCAATCAAGCCGGCGCGAAGTGCATGAGAAAGGCCTTTTTCACCGTGCCGTTCATGTGCTGATCTTGAATCATTCGAACAAAATCTTTCTGCAAAAGCGTTCAATGGCCAAGGATGTTCATCCTGGTTGCTGGGACAGTTCCGCATCGGGTCATCTGGACAAGGGTGAGGACTATCTTCCTGCAATTGAACGTGAGATTCAGGAAGAACTTGGAGTGCAAGCGCCTCGGAATCTGCGATTTCTTTTCAAGTTGGAACCTTCCCGTGATAACGGATGGGAGTTCGTGAAGGTCTACACGGGGCTTCATTCAGGGCCCTTTAAGCTGAATCCGGCAGAAATAAGCGAGGGGCAATGGTGGACAAGTGAGGAAGTGGCTCAATCCATCCGGAGTTCTCCAGGTATTTGGGCCAGCTCATTTCTTGAGGTTTGGAGGAATTGGCTTTGTCTGGCAGATCCTGAAAATGATCTTTTGAATGATTAGGCTTTTCTGAACAATTAAAATGGGAGGGAATCACCATCCTGCTGCCGGAAAATCAAACCATGCCCTTGAGGTACCTGGCGGTTGGGCTTTTCTTTAACTTAAGGATTCCTTCAGGCGTCCCCTGATACAGGATTCGTCCGCCGGCTTCGCCTCCTTCAGGGCCTACCTCCACCAGATAGTCCGCCTCAGCGAGTATTTCCGTGTTGTGTTCAATGACTATCACGGTGTGACCGAGGTCCACAAGGCGATGCAACATTTGAATAAGGTTTACGCAGTCACTCAGGTGCAGCCCAATGGTGGGTTCCTCAAGCAGGAAAAGATTTCTTGGGGCTTGTCCGTGCTTTCGCTCCTTCCAGGTTTGTAGGCCCTTGGCGACTTCTGTGGCGAGCTTGAGCCGCTGGGCTTCTCCTCCGCTGAGGGTTGGTGAACTTTGCCCGAGTGTCAGATATCCGAGACCTGTTTCTGTCATCAGGTCCAGCATTTCCTTCAGACGCGAGTGGAAGGCGAAGAATTCTGCAGCCTCCACGAATGTCATTGCCAACACCCCTGCAATGGTGCGGCCTTTCCAGCGGATGTCCCCAAGCTGGGCATCGTAACGTCTTCCCATGCATTCTTCACACACGATGTATGTGTTGGGCATGAAGTTCATTTCCAGCTTTATCCGCCCGACTCCCTTACAGGATTCACAACGCCCGTTCTTTGTGTTGAAGGAAAAGGTGCTGGCCGTGTGGCCGCGCATTTTTGATGCGGGGAGTCCGGCAAAGAATGCACGGATCAGGTCGAAGGCGCCAAGATAAGTGGCGGGGGTGGAGCGTGGTGTTTTGCCAATGGGATTCTGGTCGACTTCGATGACTTGCCGGAAGCCGTGGCCGTTTTGGAGTTTGCCAAGGGCCGGCGATTTGCCGTCGGCTGAATATAGTCCTGTCGCCTCCATGAAGTCCTGCCCGGCCAGGGTGATCGCCTTGGCCTTGGATGCGAGTTGGACCGCAGGTTTGAGCAGGTCCCGGGTTAAGGTGGATTTTCCTGCCCCTGAGACGCCGCAAACCGCAATCAAACGTGCCAGTGGCAGGTACAGGTCATCTCCCTTGAGATTGCGCAGGATGGATTTCCTGAGAACCATCCATTCAGGGTTTTTGCCTCGATGCCTTGGCGGTTTTGGCAATTTGCGGCGTGAACCAAGGATGGGATGCTGGATTTTCTTTCGTAAAAAACGGCCTGTGATTGAATCCTTGTTGTTCAGCAGGCTGTCGAGTGGCCCCTGGGCGAGCAACTGCCCCCCATGCACACCGGCTCCTGGACCCAGGTCCACCACTTGATCTGCCTTGCGCATTGTGGATTCATCATGCTCGACCACCAGTATGGTATTTCCTTTCTCCTTGAGTCTTTGCACGGATTCAAGAAGTCGGTCATTGTCACGTGGATGAAGGCCGATTGTCGGCTCATCCAGCACATACAGCACGCCTGAAAGGTTGACACCAAGCTGGGAGGCCAGCCGAATTCTTTGGGCCTCCCCTCCGGAGAGGGTTGATGTTGACCGATCCAAGGCCAAGTAGCCAAGACCGACCTCATCCATAAAAGCCAGCCTTTCCCGGACTTGGGGAATAATGTCTTTGGCAATTGCATCACCCCTGTCGTCTAGCTTCAGCCGCTGGATTGTTTTCAGTAGTTCGCACGAGTTCAAGGCCAGAAGCCCTGGCAGTGAAATGGAGCCTATTTTATCGAGTGGCAGACGAACTGCTCGACTGAAATCGTTGAGTCGTGTGCCTTCGCAGGTGGGGCAGGGGAGGTCGTGGGCGGTTTCACCCCGCCCGGTATGGTAATCTTCGTCTGTGATGCCAAATCCCCTGCATTCTGGACACCAACCTTTAGGTGAGTTCCACGAGAAGTGCTTTGGATCCAGTTCGGGGAAAGATTCCCCAGTCTCAGGATCAGCGCGTGTGGTGGAATACCATTCAATAATACCCTTGGTGGGTTGGAGCAGGAAGGCCGTTCCTTTCCCGTGCTTGAGTGCAAGGCCAAGGTTAAATTGAAGAGCGTCACTTCTTGCAGAATCTGACTTGTCTGCAAATTCGCAGCCTTTTTGACCAAAGTCTTCCACCACCAGTTCAATGTCGTGTTCCTGGTAGCGGTTGAGCTTCTCGAACTTTCCCAGTGGAACAATTTCCCCATCAATCCTTAGCATCTTGTAGCCATGATTCCGTGCCCAGGTCGCCAGTGGTTCGTGATGACCCTTGCGGCCCCGGATGAGCGGGGCGCACAGGTACAAGTGGGGGACTCGAGGGTTCCGGTGGTTCCCGACCGTTGCCTTCAGCCGATTGCCAAGAATCTCGGTTGATTGTCCTTCGACAGCGTTGCCCGTCCTTGGATTGTGTTGAACTCCTGCGCGTGCATACAAGAGCCTCAGGTAATGTGCGACCTCCGTGATTGTTGCCACGGTGGATTTACGCGTCCCACGGGTCGCTCGTTGCTCAATGGCCACTGTTGGGGAAATGCCTTCAAGAGTGTCGATGTCCGGCCTTGGCAATTGCTCCACAAATTGTCGTGTATACGAAGAGATGGATTCAAGGAAACGTCTTTGTCCTTCGGCAAAGATAATGTCAAAGGCGAGAGTTGATTTGCCGGAACCTGAAACTCCTGTGACCACTGTTGTCTGACGATGGGGAATCTCAATACTGAGATTCTGGAGGTTGTGTTCGCGTGCTCCCTGGACCCGCAGGGCTTGTTTGGTTGAATGGCCTTTCTTTCCATAAGCCGTCTTTTCTTCATGCAGGAGCAGGGGCGGGCATTTCCCTGATGTTTTCTGCAGGGCGTCCTGCAGCCATCTGGCTGAAACAGCCTGGCTTTTAGAAAGTTGTTCCGGGGTTCCCTGGGCCATGACGCACCCTCCCTGGGATCCAGCCTCTGGTCCCATTTCAATAAGCCAGTCAACTGACTTGAGCACATCCATTTGATGCTCAATCACCAAGAGGCTGTGTCCCCTTTCAACCAAGGAATGGAAGAGATCGATCAAATTCTTTATGTCATGTCGATGCAGACCGGTTGTTGGCTCATCAAGGAGGATGAGCGCGCCTGGGTCACCGTCATTAAACTTGTTGAGGTACTTCACCAGCTTGAGCCTTTGCGACTCTCCGCCTGAAAGGGTGTTTAGAGGCTGACCGAGGTTCAGGTAGTCCAGTCCCACATCCTCCAGTGCCTGCAGGCGTTTCCGAACGGCGACAGTGTTACGCAGGAACTTGATCGCATCCCGGACTGTGAGATTGAGTACATCAACCACACTTTTCCCCCTGTATTTGATCTCCAGGACCTCAGTCTTGAAGCGTTCTCCATTGCATTGCGAACAGGGCACGTAGATGTCTGGGAGGAACTGCATTTCAATTTTTTCATGGCCGAGCCCTTCACATTGTGGGCAGCGTCCGTTTCCGCTGTTGAAGGAAAAACTGGATGGGCTCATTCCGGCCGTGCGTGCATCTTCTGTGGCGGCAAACAACTGTCGAATCATGTCCCACGTGTTGGTGAACAGTGCGGGATTGGATCTTGGTGTTCTGCCAATTGGTGATTGATCTATATCAATAATTTTAT
>CAJWSN010000012.1 GCA_913046175.1 uncultured Opitutia bacterium | reverse complement strand
CAATAATCGCCTAAAGAATCTTTTGCAGTTGAAGACGCCGGATGTAATTATTCACAACGAAAAAAGGATGCTCCAGGAAGCAGTGGATGCGCTCCTGGATAATGGTCGGCATGGCCGGGCTGTGACCGGCGCGGGGAATCGCCCCCTCAAGTCCCTGAGTGACATGCTTAAGGGTAAACAAGGTCGCTTTCGCCAAAACCTGCTTGGCAAGCGTGTGGATTACTCCGGTCGATCTGTAATCGTTATTGGCCCAGAGTTGAAACTACACCAGTGCGGTCTGCCCAAGAAGATGGCTTTGGTTCTTTTTGAACCATTTATCATCCGCCGGCTGAAGGAACTCGGCTTTGTGCACACGGTTCGAGGTGCCCGTAAGATGATCGAGCGCAAGACTCCCGAAGTTTGGGATATTCTGGAAGAAGTAACCAAGGGCCACCCAGTGCTTCTCAACCGTGCCCCCACGCTTCACAGACTTTCCATCCAGGCTTTTGAGCCTGCGTTGATTGAGGGGGATGCGATCCGTGTCCACCCGCTTGTCTGTACGGCATACAATGCCGACTTCGATGGCGATCAGATGGCTGTTCATGTGCCACTCTCCGTGGAGGCGATTATGGAGACCAAGCTCCTCATGATGGCTACCCACAACATATTTTCCCCCTCCAGTGGAAAACCAATCCTGACGCCTTCCCAGGATATTGTTCTGGGTTCGTATTATCTCACCTTAAAGCCTCGGCGGGAGCCGGGTGACAAGGAGCGCCTGCCATTGTTAAGCAGCTTGGAGGAAGTAATCCTGGCTGAATCTGACGGGGTTCTTAGCAAGCACAATTGGATAGACTTCGTAAATCCTGACTTTGAAAAGGAGACCACATTTGGGAACCCTCACGGAAAGGTGATTCGAACCACAGTTGGGCGCGTCATTTTTAATTCGATTTGGCCCAACGAAATTGGGTTCTTTAACCATCCCGCCACCAAAAGCAAACTTGGTGACTTGATCCTGCAAACCTTCAACGCCTGTGGAAAGGAAAAGACAATCATGGTTCTTGATGACATGAAGGATCTTGGATTTCGTCAGGCAACTGAGGCTGGCATATCGATTGGAATAGATGATATGATCATTCCTGGAGATAAGGCCGTTGTTGTTGAAAGCGCCCGCAAGGAAATAGACAAGGTGGATGATCAGTACCGCCAAGGGATTATTACCCCGGGTGAGCGCTACAACAAGGTGATTGATATTTGGACTGGCGCAACGGATGAGATTTCAGAAGCCGTCTTCAAGGGGCTCCTTCGCAACGGCGATCGTGAGGAGGTAAATCCAGTTTACATTATGATGGACTCCGGTGCCCGCGGCAACCGCCAGCAGGTGCGCCAGCTTTGTGGAACCCGGGGACTAATGGCCAAACCATCGGGTGAAATCATTGAACGACCAATCCTCTCCTCATTCCGGGAGGGACTTTCCGTCTTGGAATATTTTATCTCTACCCATGGGGCTCGCAAAGGTCTTGCCGACACCGCGCTCAAGACTGCTGATGCTGGATACCTTACCCGTAAACTTTGCGATGTGGCCATGGACTGTATTATCAATGAAAAGGATGACAACCGTCGTGATGGTGTGTGGAAAGAGGCCATCTTTGAAGGCGACCAGGAAATTGTACCCCTTCGTGACAGGATTGAGGGGCGCTGTAGCTCCGAGGATATCCATCATCCCCAGAACCCGAAGGAGGTGCTGGTCCAGAACGGGGAAATTATCAGCAGGAAAAAATCCCGGATTCTTGAGGAACTTGGTGTCTCAAGGGTGAAGATTCTGTCACCTTTGAGTACCCGTCAAATCAATGGGATTACTGCGTTGGAGTATGGTATTGACCCTTCAACAAATGATTTGGTTAAGAAAGGTACTGCCGTGGGTATTATCGCAGCACAATCCATCGGAGAGCCTGGCACCCAGCTCACAATGCGTACATTCCACATCGGTGGTATTGCCAGCCAGGTTTTCCGCACCCCGGAAATCAAGATTCGTGTCGGTGGACGCGTTTCATACAAGGGGCTGCGTCTTGTTGAGATTCAGGGCGCCAACAAGGAAAAACTTTACGTTATCCTTAATAAAACCGGATCAATCCTGATTTTTGACGAAAATGAGCGACAGGTTGAGGACTATAATATTGTTGCCGGTGCGGTTCTCACTGTACCAGATGGAGGCAGGATCAAGAAGGGTGAGATACTAGCGCGTTGGGATCCACACAACATACCCATTCTCTCTGAAAAGGCAGGCGAGGTTCGCTTCCATGACATGATTGTGGGCGTGACCATCCGCAAGGAATTTGACGAGTCCACCGGACGGGAGGCATACATCGTGACTGAACACAAGGAGGATCTTAATCCACAGATTGAAATTCTGGACGACAAAGGAAACTTGCAGGCAACGTATTCCATTCCAACCGGAGCCATGCTATCTGTGAGTGAAAATGACAAGGTGGCTCGGGGCGCACCTCTTGCCAAGACACCCCGTCAATTGACCAAGACGCAGGATATTACAGGGGGACTGCCTCGTGTTGCTGAACTATTTGAGGCCAGGCGCCCGAAAGAAGCAGCGGAAATGGCAAAAATTGACGGTGTGGTCTCCATGTCTGGCACGGTGCGAACAAAGAAGCGCCTTCTTGTTACCAATGAGGAGTCCGGCGATGTGGAAGAGCACCTTATCCCGCATACCAAGCACATTATTGTACAACCGGGTGATGTTGTTCATAAAGGACAACATCTTACCGAGGGTTCCGCGGATCCGCATGAAATCCTGGACATTCTTGGTCCATCGGCTGTTACAGACTATCTTCTTCGCGAAATCCAGAAAGTCTATCGTGCACAGGGGGTGACGATCAATGACAAGCACATCGAGGTTATTATTTCCCGCATGTTGCACAAGATTCGAATTTCCGACCCCGGTGATTCGGCATATTTCTGGGGGGAACAGATTAGCAAGTTTGCCTTTATGGCGGCCAACGAGGAAATAGTTGAGGCGGGTGGTAAACCATCGGAAGGGGAACCCATTCTGCTTGGCATTACAAAGGCCTCCCTTGAGACGGAAAGCTTTATATCAGCGGCATCTTTTCAGGAGACTACCAGGGTTTTAACGGAGGCATCCACTCTTGGTAAACAGGATGAGCTTCGGGGATTTAAGGAGAATGTCATCATGGGCAACCTGATTCCTGCGGGAACCGGTTTGCCCAGTTACCGTAGGCTTAAAATTGATACTTTGGGGGTTTCTCGCCCCGCCAGACTGGAAACTTCCGAAAAAGAGGCAGGTTGATCCGCCAGTGGATGTGTCTTTAACGGCACCCACGGGATTT
Source organism: uncultured Opitutia bacterium (assembly GCA_913046175.1). GTDB lineage: Bacteria > Verrucomicrobiota > Verrucomicrobiia > Opitutales > JABJCN01 > JABJCN01. The sequence goes on along the minus strand of CAJWSN010000012.1, from coordinate 13,002 downwards.
CTGGTCAATGGGGAATCCAACCAGCTGAATGCTATCGATATAAAACCGTTACCTTGCGAAAAATTTACTCTAATTTTCTTGCAACAGAGTTGGCAAAGCCCATTTTTCCTCTTCTTCCAAATTTTTTTATAGAATTTATTACTACGTAATGCCCACCATCAATCAGTTGGTCAGGAACCCGAGGAGGATTTCGAGGTCGAAATCAAAGTCTCCTGCTTTGAAGGAAAATCCTTTTCGCAGGGGAGTTTGTATTCAAGTCATGACCAGAACCCCCAAAAAGCCGAATTCAGCTATTCGGAAAGTGGCCAAGGTTAGACTCACTACGGGAATTGAGGTCATCGCCTACATTCCCGATGAAGGCCATACCCTGCAGGAGCATAGCATTGTCCTCGTGCGTGGAGGACGTGTGAAGGATTTGCCCGGAGTTCGCTACCACATTGTACGGGGCACCTTGGATTGTGGTGGAGTTGAAAAGCGCAGACGTAGCCGTTCGAAATATGGTGTGAAGCGACCCAGGGACAAAAGTTAAGCCGACAACGCTTTACTTTTTTGTCACCCAAGTAACATGTCCCGTAGAAGAAGAGCTGATAAACGCACAATTCCTGAGGATCCTAGGTATGGGAATTCTCTCGTTACAGTGCTTGTGAACATGGTCATGCGTCGAGGCAAGAAATCCACGGCTCGCAGGATCGTTTATGGTGCATTCGAACGTGTGAGCGAAAAACTGGGTAAAGGTGATTCCGTTGACTTGTTGCTTGGTGCCCTGGAAAACACTCGTCCGAAACTGGAGGTCAAAGGACGTCGTGTGGGGGGGGCTACTTACCAAGTGCCAGTCGAACTTTCCTATGAACGACAGCAGTCCCTTGCATTCCGATGGATTGTAGAGGCAGCTCACTCCCGTCGCGGAGTGACGATGGAGGAGGCTTTGGCTTCTGAGATCATTGATGCCTATAATAATACAGGAACTGTAGTAAAAAAGAAGGAGGACACCCATCGCATGGCTCAGTCTAACCGTGCCTTCGCGCATTTGCGATGGTAACCGCGGGCCGTTTTCTTCTTCCCAACTCAAATTTGCATGCATAAAGACGGAGCTCCAAGCCATGTCTTCAGAAACATTATCCTCAGCGAATTCAAAAGATCGTGCGTATCCTCTCGAATACACGCGCAATATAGGTATTGCAGCGCATATTGATGCAGGTAAGACGACGACGACCGAACGGATCATTTTCTACGCCGGTGTAGTCCATAAGATCGGAGAAGTGCATGATGGCACTGCCGTGACGGACTGGATGGAACAGGAGCGGGAGCGTGGCATCACCATTACCTCAGCTGCCATCTCCTGCAACTGGACGGATAAAAAAGGGCCGTTTGCTGGAATTGAGCACCAGGTTAACATCATTGATACGCCGGGCCACGTAGACTTCACTGCTGAAGTGGAACGTTCGCTGCGCGTTCTTGATGGGGCGGTTGCCGTCTTTACTTCAGTGGAGGGCGTGCAACCCCAGTCAGAAACAGTCTGGCGCCAAATGGACAAGTATCATGTGCCCCGGCTTGCCTTCATCAACAAGATGGACCGCACCGGGGCTGATTTTTTGGGAGCCATTGAATCGATGCGCACCAAGCTTGGTGTCAAGAATGCACATGCTCTATTTCTTCCAATCGGGAGTGAGGAGAATTTCAATGGCCTCGTTGACCTGGTTGAAGAGAATGCGATCCTTTATGATGATTCAGACTCCTCCATGGGTGCCAATTTTGAATACGCTGAGATTCCAGCCGAACAAAAGGATCAGGCCATGGAGCACAGGGAAGCTCTTGTCGCTGCAGTTGCTGACTTTGATGACAATGTGGCCATGAAGTATCTGGAGGGAGAGGAGGTTTCCCCTGACGAATTGAAACTTGGTATTCGCAAGGCAACCCTTTCCTTGGATTTCTGTGGAGTTATTCCTGGGTCCGCATTCAAGAACAAGGGGGTTCAGCCTCTTCTTGATGCAGTAATCAACTATCTTCCATGTCCGCTCGATCTGCCTCCGATGAAGGCCTTTGATGAAGATCAGAATGAGACTTCTGTTGAGCCGGATGATTCCTCAAAAGTAGCGGGTCTGGCGTTTAAGCTTTGGACTGACCCTTATGTTGGCAAGCTTGTCTTTTTCCGAAATTATCAGGGAACGTTGCGCAAGGGCTCCTCCCTCTACAACCCGAGAACGCGCAAGACCGAGCGTGTAAGCCGCCTCATGGTTATGAAAGCCGATTCCCGTGAGGACATTGAATGCGCGTACTCCGGGGATATTTGTGCAATTATTGGCGCCAAGAACATTGTCACCGGCGATACGCTGTGTGACCGAGACTTGGAATTGACCCTTGAGCCGCCAACTTTTCCGGAACCAGTCATTTCCATGTCGATTGAGCCGAAAACCAAGGCGGACCAGGAAAAGATGTCCATCGGACTGCAGCGACTTTCAGAGGAGGATCCCACTTTTCAAGTGACCACCAACCAAGAAACTGGCCAAACCATTATTTCAGGAATGGGCGAGCTTCACCTCGAAATCATTCGTGACAGACTTTTTCGGGAATTCAAAGTTGAGGCCGATGCCGGACGTCCACAGATAGCCTATCGCGAAACCATTCGAGGTGCTTCCGAAGGTGAAGGCAAGTTTATCCGCCAAACTGGAGGACGGGGCCAATACGGTCACTGCCTTATCAAACTGGAACCCAATGAAACAGGGGAGGGCGTTGAACTGGAGGACAAAATTGTAGGTGGTGTAATTCCTCGTGAATACATCAAGCCAACTTTCTCGGGGATTACCGAAGCCTCGCAAAACGGTGTAATTGCAGGTTACCCGGTAATTGATTTTAAGGTTAGCCTTTACGATGGGTCTTTTCACGAGGTCGACTCCTCTGAAATGGCATTCAAGATGGCAGGAATCTTTGCCTTTAAGGACGCCATGGCAAAGGCACAGCCTGTCCTGCTTGAACCGATTATGAAAGTGGAAGTGAGCACCCCAGAGGAATACCAGGGTGATTTGATGGGTGACCTGAACCGTCGTCGTGGCCAGATTCAGGGTGTGGAAACAAAGGCAAATCTTTGTATGATAACGGCCCTCGTCCCCTTGGAATCCATGTTTGGATACTCCACGGACATGCGATCAATGAGTAAGGGCCGTGCAAACTATTCCATGGAACCCTCACACTTTGATACTGTTCCGACAAGTCTGGTGGAGAATATTGTAAAAGCATCCCCGCGCAGTGCGCCCGCCCGATCCTGACCCCTACCTACTAATGGCCAGCCAACGCATACGCATTAGAATTAAAGGCTTCGACTACAGGTCCGTCGATCATTCCTCCAAGGATATTGTGGAGACCGCCAAGCGGTCGGGTGCTCGTGTTTCAGGACCTGTTCCAATTCCCACGCGCATAGAAAAGCTTTCCATTAACAGATCTCCCCATGTTGACAAAAAATCCATGGATCAATTTGAGGTTCGCACACACAAGCGGCTTATCGACATCATTGAACCCACCGCAAACACGGTGGATGAACTCAAAAAGCTAAATCTGCCCGCCGGGGTTGATATCGACATCATTATTTAAGCGGATTGCCCTCATGTCATTTGAAATCATAGGCAGGAAAGTCGGAATGACTCAGGTTTACGACGACGAAAGCAACGTTCACGTTGTTACTGTTGTTGAGGCGGGGCCTTGTCCAGTTGTGCAGATCAAGACACATGAAACGGACGGGTACAATGCTGTCCAGATTGGGTTTGGGGAGCAAAAGGAACATCGTGTCCCCAAGCCAGTCCTTGGACACCTAAAAAAAGCCGGTGTCGGGGCATTGACTCAACTACAGGAATTTCGAACCGATCAACCAAGCGAGTATGAACCGGGACAGAACCTTACTGTTGAGTTGTTTGAGGGAGTTGATAAGGTGGATGTAATTGGTACAACCAAGGGCCGAGGCTTCCAGGGTGTTGTTCGTAGGTATGGCTTCGCAGGTGGTCCCGCTTCTCATGGCTCAATGTTTCATCGTCGTGGTGGTTCTTATGGTATGTGTCAATGGCCGGGCCGAATAATCAAGAATACCAAGATGCCCGGGCATATGGGTAATGCTCGGCGAACTGTGCAGAATCTCAAGGTGGTTCGGGTCGACAAGGAACGCAACCTGCTTCTCCTTGAGGGAAGCATCCCTGGGCCCAAAGGGGGCATCATAACCATACGTCCTGCAATCAAGGCCGGCAATAAGGCACAGTCTTAAATTCACGACATACGGGAAACAGCCTTCATGAAGTTCAAGCTTTATAACGCATCAGGCGACAATAGTCAGGAAAAGGAGATTCTGGATTTCCCTTTGTTTGAGGACGAGAAAGGCATTAATGCCTTGCGCCAAGTTATTTTAGCTCATCAGGCTAATGCACGCCAGGGTAATGCCTCAACCAAGACTCGTGCTGAAGTCAGGGGCACGGGGCGAAAAGCCTTTCGGCAGAAGGGAACTGGGATGGCCCGCCGTGGTGACCGTCGTTCTCCAATTTGTCGTAAAGGGGGGGTTGCATTCGGCCCCAAGCCGCGTGACTACAGGCAGAAAATTAACCGTAAAACCCGTACCCTTGCTTTAAGGCGTGCCCTTTTTGAACAGGCGTCCAAGGGCGCTATTGACCTCATCGAGGAGTGGGTCATTCCTGAACCCAGGACACGTCTCGTAAGCAAAATCCTAGAGAATATTGCCCCTGCAGGCAAGGTGCTCATGTTGGATGAAGGGTTTGCCAATGAAGCGTTGCTTGCCTGTCGTAATATAGGCCGCCTTAGTGTTACTCGGTCAAGCGATGTCAACCCGGTGGATCTTCTTTTTCATGACAGGATCATCATCAGCGAAAAAGGCATGATGCAAATTATCAATCGTGCCATGGAGTCACACCAATCATGAATCCGCGCGATATAATCTTTGAGTATAGCCTCACGGAAAAGGCCACAGACTTGGCTTCTGCCGGCAAATATACCTTTATCGTCGCCAAGAACTCAACTCGCACACAAGTGCGCAATGCCATAGAGCAACATTTCAGTGACGTTGAAGTTGCCAAGGTCAATATCCTCAACCGCAAAGGCAAGGCCAAGTCCAGTCGTATGCGTGGAATGCGGGCGACCGGGTGGACTGCCTCATCCAAGCGGGCCATCGTGACTCTCTCCAAAGGAAAGATCGACCTCGTGTAAAACCAGCCAATTTTTAATGATTTCTGCTGATGCCTGTTGAAAAATCCAGACCCATAACACCCGGGCAGCGTTTCCTGCACCGCAACCGGGTGGGCTTGTCCCAGAACAATCCCGTAAAGAACCTTACCCGCTCCAAGCACCGCGCAAAAGGGCGCAATTGTTATGGTAGGATCACATCCCGTCGTCGGGGAGGAGGTCATAAGCGCCTCTATCGACAAATTGACTTCAAGCGTAACAAACTAGAAATTCCAGCAAAGGTTGTTCGCCTGGAGTATGACCCCAATCGTTCGGCACTTATTGCCTTGGTCACCTACGAGGATAATGAGCAGCGCTATATCCTTGCGCCCAAAGGGCTTGAAGCCGGGATGAACATTATCAGTTCAGACAAAGGTGCTAGTTTTGACCCCGGAAATGCTCTCCCACTCAAGTTGATTCCTCCTGGAACTGCCGTGCATGCCTTGGAGTTACAACCTGGAAAGGGTGCGCAACTGGCGCGCTCAGCTGGGACCAGTCTTCGTATTATCAATATTGAGGGCAAATATGCGACCTTGAAGCTGCCCAGTGGGGAGATACGCCTTATCAATGCCAATTGTCGTGCAACAATTGGTAATGTGGGGAATGCCTTGCATGAGAAGCAATCCCTTGGCAAGGCGGGACGTAATCGTTGGAAGGGACGTCGTCCGCGTGTACGTGGCGTGGCCATGAATCCTGTTGATCATCCGATGGGTGGCGGTGAGGGTCGCACATCAGGAGGAGGGCATCCCATGTCCCCTTGGGGGCAACTATCAAAGGGGTTCCCCACCCGCAGGAAATCAAAGACAACCAACAATATGATCCTGATTCGCCGCAATGGTCGCAGGATGAAACGCTAAGCTCTAATCATGGCCAGATCCAGCAAGAAAGGTTTTTTTGTAGATCCAGGACTTTGGAAAAAAGTCCTGCATGCCCAGACAACAGGAGACCGGAAGCCCATCAAAACCTGGTCCCGTCGTTCCACCATTACGCCGGATTTTGTGGGGCTGAATTTTATTGTACACAACGGAAAATCCTTTCTTCCCGTCTACGTTACGGAAAACATGGTGGGACATAAACTTGGTGAGTTTTCCCCCACCCGTCATTTCCGTGAGCATAGCCCACACACCCAAAAATAATCGTTACACCCAGAAATACCATGGAAGTTAGCGCTTACTTGAAATACAATCGTATGTCCCCAAAAAAGGTGCGGCAGGTGACTCGGGAAATTCAGGGCATGGTGGCGGCAAAAGCCTTGAATACCTTGCAATTTATCCCACGAAAATCGGCTCGATTGGTATCCAAGACACTTAAGTCCGCCATGGCCAATGCCGAGAACAACCACAATGTAAACCCGGATGAACTGCTTGTTTCTGAAGTCGTGGTTGAAGAGGGGCCGGCTTCTCGTCGATTTCGTCCTTGTGCAAGGGGATCTGCACATCCTTACAAGAAGCGCACCTGTCACATCCGCATTACATTGCGCGACAACTAACGCCAACAACATCCCAATTAGAAAATCATGGGCCAGAAAGTAAACCCCAAGGGATTTCGTCTCGCAGTCACACATGACTGGGACTCTCGTTGGTATGCCAACAAGAAGCAGTTCCCGCAATTTATTGCAGAAGATCACAAGATTCGCACATTTCTCGGCGAGCGTTTACGTTACGCTTCCGTCCCACGAATATTTATTGAGCGTTCTTCAAACCGGGTACGCATTCGTATCTACACTGCCCGTCCCGGAGTTGTTATTGGTCGCAAGGGGCAGGAACTGGACAAGCTGCGTGCTGACTTGACCAAGCACATTGGTCGTGAGGTCATCATGGACATCCACGAGGTTAAGAAACCTGACTTGGAGGCGCAGTTGGTTGCTGAGAGTGTGGCTCTTCAGTTGGAGCGTCGCATTGCATTTCGCCGGGCTATGAAGAAGGCTGTCCAGACCACCATGTCGCTCGGTGCACAAGGGATCAAGGTTCAGTGTTCCGGCCGCCTTAACGGAATGGATATTGCCCGGACTGAACATCAGCGTGCAGGACGGGTTCCCCTGCAGACCCTGCGTGAGGAAATTGATTATGGATTTATAGAGGCTCGCACCAGTTACGGTGTTATCGGCGTCAAGTGCTGGATTTGTAAACCCGAACAAGAGTAACCAACTGGCTAACAATCTTTAAAGACCAAGTATCATGGCACTAATACCAGCTAGAACCAAATATCGCAAGGTTCACAAGGGCCGTATCCGCGGCCGTGCGAAACGAGGGGACTTCCTGGCATTTGGTGAATTTGGAATCCAGTCCCTTTCCCGTGGTAAAATGACCTCAAACCAAATTGAGGCCTCCCGTGTTGCCATCACCCGTTTTTTGAAGCGCAAGGGCAAGCTTTGGATTCGTGTATTCCCCCAGAAGCCTATTACCAAGAAGCCTGCAGAAACCCGCATGGGCAAAGGCAAGGGCGGAGTGGATCACTGGGTGGCTGTTGTGCGCCCGGGTACTGTTCTCTTTGAGTTGGCCGGTTGTTCGCAGACCTTGGCCCGTGAAGCTTTCAGCAGGGCAGACTCCAAGATGCCTTTCCGTTGCCGGTTCATTGTCCGCGACTGATTCTATAATCCGGATGTTTTCATGAAAATTTCAGAACTTAGACAAAAGACAGTTCCAGAATTGGGGGAGCTTCTTCGGGACAGCACCAAGGAGTTGGTTGATTTGCGTATTCGGAAGGAGACCGGTCAACTGGAGAAACCCCACCTTATTCAGGAAATCCGACGTGATATTGCCCGTATTGAGACACTTCTTCACGAAAAAGCAGAAAGTATCCTGCAGGACGGTGACAGGGAACGTAAGAATCAAGTTTCCCTGGATGCAATCGCAAGACGTTCCGATGTAAGCCACCGCAAGGCATTACGTGCTTTGGCAAAGGCCTCTTAATCAGAATAAGAAGACCATGAGTGTTACAAGAAACAGCAGAAAACAATTGATTGGCGAGGTTATCAGTATCTCCGGCAACAAGTCGATCAAGGTTGCATTTTATTATAAAAGCCCGCATGCCCTCTACAAGAAGGAGATCAAGCGCAAGACCATTTTCCACGTCCATGACGAGGATGGGCAGTGTGCTATTGGCGACCGAGTCGAGATAATGGAGACCCGTCCCCTCAGTAAACTCAAGCGCTGGCGGGTGGTTCGTATCATTGAAAAGTCCAGAATCTCAGTTGAGTAGCATCCACCAAACCCATAGACCATGATCCAGTTAAGAAGCAGGTTGGAAGTTGCTGACAACACCGGTGCAAAAAGTGCCATGATGATACGGCGTATAGGCCAAAACAAGAAAACGGCATCTGTAGGGGATCTCATTGTATGCCATATCAAGGAGGCCAACACTGAGTCAGAGGTAAAGAAAGGTTCGGTGGTGCGTGCAGTTGTTGTCCGCACACGATCTCCAATTCGCCGTCGAGATGGGAGTCGGATCCGTTTTGATCAAAATGCGATCGTTATTGTTAACAATGAAGGCAACCCACGTGGCACCCGCATTTTTGGCCCGGTGGCTCGTGAATTGCGTCAGAATTACCTGAAAATTGTTTCTCTGGCACCCGAGGTACTCTAGTTATGTCCAAAAATATCAAGAAAGGCGATCGTGTGGTCGTGATTAGTGGGGCAGCAAAAGGCCAGTCCGGTGCCATCCTGCAGGTTCAACGAAACCGCGGGCGTGTAATAGTTGAGAATGTGAATTTACGCAAGAAACACGAACGCAAAACCCAGGACAATCCCGAAGGTGCCATCATTGAGCGGGAAATGCCTCTCCATATCTCCAATGTGATGCTGCAAACGCGCTGGGACTCTCGCAAGTCCGGTGGGTCAAGTGCAGCCGAAGCTGCTGACGCATCTCAAACGGAGTCGGTTGAATCTAAATCCTGAAACGATTCCTCCCAGCCATGACCGAGCCTTCTTTAAAGAAACATTACACGGATTCCGTCCTGCCGGAAATGGTGAAAAATCGTGAACTGAAGAATAATCTTCAGGTTCCACGACTGGAAAAGATTGTCATCAATTCAGGGGTGGGTGTATCCACGGACAAGAACCGCATCAATGATGTTGCGGAAGACATTGGCAAAATTACAGGTCAGAAACCAGTTTTGACCAAGGCGCGGATAAGCATTTCAAACTTTAAACTTCGCGAGGGCATGCCTATTGGCGTTAAAGTTACACTCCGTGGCAACAACATGTGGGAGTTCTTCCTGCGATTTCTCGCTGTTGCCCTTCCGAACCTGCGGGACTTCCAGGGGATGCCCAATCGATTGGATGGATGTGGCAACTACACTTTTGGTATCTCCGATCATACTATTTTTCCCGAGATAAAGATGGAAGGTGTCAAGGTGACTACGGGCATGGATATCACCTTTGTAACATCTGCAAAAAATGATGAGGAAGGCTCCGAACTGCTCGCCTTGCTGGGTATGCCTTTCCGCAAGTAATGTAACCCTATTTAATAAACCCCAATCATGGCAAAAAAGTCCTCCATCGCACGAAACCTCAAGAGAAAGCGCCTTATTGAGCGCTTCGCTAAAAAGCGCGGCGAAATAAAGGAGCAACTCAAGAATCCCGACCTCTCGCAGGATGAGTTCATCAAGTTGCAGCACAAGTTGACAAAAATTCCCAGGAACTCCTCTCCAATTCGCTACCGAAACCGCTGTTCCGTGACAGGCCGGCCCCGAGGTTACATTGGCAAGTTTGGACTTTCCCGATTAACCTTTCGTGAACTGGCGCTCTGGGGCCAGATTCCCGGCGTCACCAAATCGTCCTGGTAGGGCGAGATTCAAACACCCTAAAAGCGAAAATCATGGCTATCCACGATGCAATAGGAGATTTTATTACGATCATTCGTAATGGCAGCTTGGCATCTAAGCCTCGCGTTAATGCAAGGCACTCTGTTTTGCGGGAGAGCATTGCCAACATCCTCAAGTCAGAAGGCTACATAGTGGACTTTGGTGTCAGGGCTGGAGATAAAGGGTTGAAGCATATTGATATCAAGCTCAAGTACAGGGATGACCAGCCTTCAATTGCCGGAATCAAGCGTGAGAGCAAGCCAGGCTGTCGTCGTTATTTCAAATATGCGGATATTCCACCGGTTCTTGGCGGGTTGGGCATCACCATCTTGTCCACCTCTCGTGGCACGATGACTGGTGACGAAGCTCGCAAGCAGAAGGTTGGAGGCGAGTTGGTTTGTACAGTCTGGTAAACAAGAATAATGAGCAGAATAGGAAAACTCCCCATCACCATCCCTGAGAAGGTGGAAGTCAGTCTGGACGGGACCAAAGTGACCCTCAAGGGGCCCAAGGGTACTCTTGTGAAGGAATTTGCTTCCGTGGTGGAGATCGCCCAGGTCGATAATCACGTGGAAGTTAAACCCTCGGAGGAGACACGTTTTTCTTATGCCATGCAAGGAACTGTTCGATCCATCATCAATGGTATGGTTATCGGTGTCACGGAGGGGTTTTCCAAGAAACTCTTTATCAATGGCGTTGGTTTTCGTGCAAACCTGCAGGGTAATATTCTCAATCTTGCCTTGGGATATTCCCACCCAATTAATCATCCAATCCCGGAAGGTGTAACAGTAACAGTGGAGGAGAACACGAAAGTCACTGTCGAGGGAATTGATAAACAGGTTGTTGGCCACTTGGCCGCACAAATAAAAGCCTACTATCCGGTTGAGCCCTATAAGGCAAAGGGAATCCACATTGAGGGTGATTATATTCGTCGCAAGGAAGGCAAGAAAACCGCCTAGGTTCTCCGGAACTGCAAAACACCCATTTATTGGCAGCCATGAAATTCGAACAAAAGCAAATGCTTCGTCAGAAAAGGCGTTGGCGAATCCGTAAAAAAATCAACGGTACCGCTGACCGTCCACGACTGACTGTTTATTTTTCAAACAAACACATTCATGCGCAGTGTGTGGATGATGTGAGACACAATACATTGGTTGCAGCTTCCACGCTCCGTAAGGCAGAGAAGGCAACAGCCTCCAAGTCAAATATCAACGGAGCGACTGAACTTGGAAAAGAACTGGGCGCAAAAGCCCAGGCTCAAAATATCCAGAAAGTTGTTTTCGACCGGGCTGGCCGAAAGTACCATGGGGTTGTCAAGGCTTTTGCCGACGCCGCCCGTGAGGCAGGCCTTCAGTTTTAAGGACAAGCCGCTTAATGATTTAGTTAACCATGAAACATTTCAACAAAGACCCAGAAGAAGAGGAATTTTACGAAAAAGTCGTGACGATTAACCGTTGTGCCAAGGTGGTTAAGGGAGGACGAAGATTCAGCTTTTCCGCGCTTATCGTCACCGGCGACCAAAATGGCAAGATTGGGGTAGGGTACGGCAAGGCAAAGGAAGTTCCGGAAGCAATCCGCAAGGGAACCGAGAAGGCTCGGAAGCACATGTTTGATGTTGCGATACAGGATGGAACCATACCACATCATGTGGTGGGCAAATCCGATGGCGGACAGGTGCTTTTGCGTCCGGCCAGTCCTGGGACCGGGGTTATCGCTGGCGGGGGAGTTCGTGCGGTGCTGGAGGCTGTGGGGATCAAAAACATTCTTTCAAAATCTCTTGGGTCCAACAACCATCTCGCAATTGTAAATGCCACTATTGCGGGCTTGAAGAAGCTCCGGTCTGCTGAACAGATTCAGGCTCTCCGCGAGCATCAGCCCGTCGAAGACAAGGCATAATCCAACGGAGACCGTTTATACTATGAAGATGGACCATATTACCGGTGGGAGCAAGGCCACCCATGCTCCCAAGAGGAAAGGCCGGGGGCGGGCCAATGGTCGTGGAAAAACCTGTTGCCGTGGACATAAAGGCAGCGGCCAACGTTCAGGCTACAGCACCAAGCCCGGCTTTGAGGGGGGGCAGATGCCATTGTATCGAAAGCTTCCTCAGCGAGGGTTTAACAATGCCAACTTTCGGACCGAGTACTCAATCGTAAACGTGGGGGATCTCTCCAGGGTGGAGGGTGCTGAAATCATTGACAAGGATGCTCTTGTTAAGGCTGGCCTTATTCGTTCCAACTCTTCGTTCATCAAGATTCTGGGCGATGGTGAACTGGTAATTGCAGTCAGGGTAAAGGCCAACAAGGTCTCCAAATCAGCTGCCAAAAAGATAGAGGCAGAAGAAATGGACAAAGCGGTCGATGGTGCTAAGAGTGGAGCGCGCGTAGCGGGAACAGACGTGGGGGGACCCATGCCGCATAGTGAAGGGTGGTAAGAATGGCTGACGCTGCTGAAAGTACAAAGCAGATGGGGGAGTTGGAAGCACAACTTCAGAGTATGGCTGAGGCAATAGGTAAACTAACCAAGGAGCAGGTTATTCTCACCAGTGGTACAGAGAAGTGGAGAGCAAACTTAAAATGGTTGAAGCCAGGTTCTCTATTCGTAAGAGTATTGCCAACCATAATACCTTGTCTGGTGTTACTGATTTTGTCGTGGCTGATGAAGTGGAAGCTTTACGCAAAGTTAAAGAGTTGCTCCACTATATTCCGGACAATAACCGTACGTTGGCGCATTATCAGGAAACCACCGACCCCCTGGACCGTAAAACCTGGGATGCGGATATTCTGTTGAAAAAGGCGTTTAATTCCTCGACGGGTTTCAATACACCTTTTGACATCCGAATTCTTATTCAGCAAATCAGCGATCATGGCGACTATTTCGAGTTTCAGCCCGAGCGCGCAAAAAATACGGTTTGCGCATTTTCATCTTCATATTCAAATAAAACACCACTTTCTGTAATTTCAACCGAATATAAAATTGATATTATTGAT
>CAJWSN010000011.1 GCA_913046175.1 uncultured Opitutia bacterium | reverse complement strand
TCTCAGGCGGAAAGCTCTATCCAGGTGAGTCCATTCCCTGATAGAGGTTATCGTAATTGGCCGCATCCCTGTAATCAGACAAATCGACTCCTGCATCCTCGCTGGAGAGCCAGGTCTTCGGTCCATATTGTGGGGAACTGGAAGAGTTGATCTCCTTATCCGGCCCCTTTGAAATAAGCAGGTAATCCTGCCGTCGAGTGACGACCGGGAAAGAAGCCCCGGATGATTTTTCTGTGGAAAGAACAGGAAACTTATAAAGGTAGGGTTGCCGCCACGGATCAATGAAGTAGAGTCCGCTGGGTTTCTCGGGGAATTTATCCGCAAGATTCTCAAGTTGCTCTCGTAATTTACTTTTTTTCATTTCACCTCCGATGGAGAAATCACCAAGATTGAGGTATCCAATGGGGCGGCCACCCATATTAGTAGCGGACTTGACCATCAGTGATTCACCGTTCTCATCAATCCAACCTGTCAATGCGAGAAAAAGGGCTTCCGAGGATTTTTTCTCATCAGCCGCTCCCTTTTGATCGTCAGCAAATGTGGAAAGGTTCTTGTTGGCAGGATTGAAGACAGGATAAGATTCGTTGGACAACTTGAAACTCTCCAAGGCTAACGCCAGCGTGTCCAAATCCGATTTGGCACGACTGCGTCTCTGATTGTCATTCACCAATTCAATGAGAGGAGCACCCATCGTGGCCATAAGGGCAATAATTGAGATGACCGCCAATAACTCAATCAGGGTGAATCCAGTCGGGGAAATTACGGACTTGTGCCGACACTCTTGCCCACAGCATCTGTAAGGGGAGTCTACCATCATCAAGTTAATTTACACTAAAAAAGGAACCGGGCAAAACGGTATGTGCATTTCCCTTCATGTCAAGAAATGGGACGAAGGCAACTATCCATAGAAAAAACAACCTTTCACAGTTGATGGAAATTTTCGCATTTTTCTCTCGCACCATTGAAGAAAGATCATTTTAAGGACAATCGTTTTAATCAAAAAAGAGGCGGTCTTGGGGACTGCGTATCTTTTTTGGAATCCGAAAGCTTACTTGCCACGGATTCAACCATGCCATCGACCGGGAGCAACTTCGATAACCCGCGTCAATTTCCATTTCCCATGAGTGGAGAAAAACAGAACGACAATTCCATACCCGTAGAGGGCATTCTTGAGCCGCAGAACAATAAAAATGCGTTGCTACTGTCACCACATCGACACGGCAAGGTACGCAGCGAGGATCCATTTGTTCCACGTGAACTGATTCGCAGATTCAAGCTGAAGAAGGGTTGTTACATAGTTGGCAAAGCCCAGCAGGGTGCCAAGTTCCAGAACTCGAAGGTCAACTTCATTGAGACAGTGGACGGGCAGAACGTAAAGGAGCGCAAGCAATGCCTCCCCTTCACCGAACTCCTGACCATCGCCCCAGACGATCAATTAAAGCTCGAGACCCGCGATGGTCGGATGACCAACCGTATCATCGACCTGTTCTGCCCAATCGGCAAAGGACAACGGGGTCTCATCGTAGCACCACCCAGGACTGGCAAGACCACCCTGTTGCAGGATATCGCCCTTGGCGCCCTTGAAAATCATCCCGAATGCAAGCTTATTGTCCTCCTCGTCGATGAGAGACCCGAGGAAGTAACTGATTTCCAGCGCACTGTCCCCGCAGAAATCTTTGCCTCATCCAATGATGAGCAACTCAAGAGTCATATTCGAGTTGCGGATCTGGCCATCGAAAGAGCGAAACGCCTTGTTGAGGTAGGCAAGGATGTGATCCTGCTGCTGGACTCCATAACTCGCCTCTCAAGGGCGCACAACTCCGCCTCTGGAGGTAGTGGACGCACCATGACCGGCGGCCTGGATATCCGGGCCCTGGAAAAACCACGACAGCTTTTCTCTGCCGCACGCAATACCGAGGAGGCTGGCAGCCTAACGATCGTGGCTTCAGCACTCATAGAAACCGGGAGTCGCATGGATGACCTCATCTTCCAGGAATTCAAGGGAACAGGCAACATGGAAATGGTCCTGGATCGCAAACTGGCAGAGTTACGGATCTGGCCATCCATTAACATCAATGCCTCCGGCACCAGGCGGGAAGAACTTCTACTTGATCCAGTCATTCTTGAAAAAGTGGCTTTTCACCGACGAGCCTTGGCTCCGCTGCAACCCGTCGATGCAACCGAAACCCTCATCAGTCGCATGGAACAAACAGAAAATAATCCTGAATTCCTGGATCTCTTAACCATTGACAAGGACTGACCCGGCATCAATTTCACTTGACCCTTTTCCTGAATTACACGCGCGAACTCGCACATAAGAATTTTACCCAGTAGAATGCAGACCTTTGCTGAACAATGCTTGGATATCGCCAGGGCAATCCTGAGCCACAACCTTGAATCCATTAAAGAGGATGGATCCGTGGATCCAGTTAATGGAGAGGAATTCCGACTGGATGAACCCGGGCACGTCGCACTGGCCTTGGGTGAATTCAACAGGCTGACAGGAGAAACCCAACTGGATGGCCATGACATCGTCGACTTGAGCGCCCGATGCATCACGGCTCAAACCTTCATGCCGGAAGAAGCTGAAAACGGCCTTGCCTACTGCGCGTTGGGCCTTCTTTCATTCGGTCCAGCCAAGGATCGCAACCCTGTCTGGGAACGGCTCCAGGAAATCACCCAAAACGAACTGGACAAACGGCTTCTAGCCCGCACGGACTACCAGAACCACCATCAGGCCTTTAACGTGGCCAAAGCAGTCGCACGATTCAGCATGGGACTCTCCAAAAAGGATGAAACTGGAAAGCTGGTGGATCGTTTCGTGAACCGCATCCAAGAAAACAGTTCCAACGGTTTCTTTGATGATGAACCAGAGGGTTTTGGGGGAGCCTTCAATCTTTACGGTGTCATGAGTCTCGTGATAATGAGGCAGGCACTACAATTGCACGCAAACATGCACTTAAGGGATCGTAAACTGCCCAGTTTACGAACCGTGGCAGAAAAATACCTCAACCTCATTCACAGCGTCGTACGTGAAGACGGGCTCGGGTGGAACTTCGGACGGGGAATCGGTGCCTACGGCCAGATGCACTGCATCAGCCTGCTGCTACAGGCATTGAGGGATGATTGGATTCAACAAAAGGATTCAGCAAAGTCCCTTGATGTCCTGCGAAGGCTATTCTATTATTTCTTTGTCACGTACCTGGATCAGGATCATGGATGCCTGGTTATTCGTGACGATGAACGCAATACGGTGGATAATCACACAACCCGCATGGCAAACTTCGATGCGGCTAGATACCTATGCCAGTGGTCACGCATAGCCCGTTCCTTGAAAGATGCAAGTTTCGACATCACTTCGCCAACGGCACGCCGAAGTGGGCGTTTCGTAATTTTTGACAAGGGGCACCGCAAGGAGCAAGGGCTCTTCATCTATCGTGATCCCGACTCAAAGCTCCATATTCAATTGCCACTGATAGCCTCCAATAACCCGGATAGCAGCGACACACTCGCCTTCCCTCACTCGCCTGGTATATTTGACTGGCCGGCCAACGCCTATCTCCCGGTTCTTCTGCCCGAGCTAACTTTTGGGGAAAACAAGGCAATTCCCGCCTTTTATGGTAAAAACTGTGTCACGGGTCTTGGTCTGCGAAACTCGTTCTTCTTTCGTTACGAGCAACCCAACCTGATTACCCTGGATAAAAAGTCCCTGAATTTCGGTAGTTGCAAGGTTAGCTGGATTTTTGATGGAAACAAGATTACCAGCGAATTCCTGTTCACCGTGAAGAAACAGGTGAGTATGGACAAAATGCGATACGTGGTCCCAATCGGGGAACCTCATTCCCGCTACCGCCTGCCCCGCACCCTGAAACTGGGTCCGGAAAGACAGCGACCGATCGTCCTAAAGGATGATTTTTTCGCCACATGGACAGAACCCGAGGAAGTCATGAACGACCCTCAATACCGGACCTGCTACGGCAACATCCATTACCTGCAGGTGCTGCAACGGGACCATCCCCTCGTCATGCGACCGAACCAGCAGTACCGTCTAACGGTGTCTTTCGAGCCACAGATCATATACGCAGAAGACGCCTGACATCGGGAATCTTCACCATGCTTTCCGTTCGAATCATTCCATGCCTTGACGTGGCTCAAGGACGGGTAGTGAAGGGAGTCAAGTTCCAAGACCTGCGTGATGCCGGCGATCCGGTGGAGTCAGCCAAGGCATATGAGAAACAAGGCGCAGATGAACTTGTGTTTCTGGATATAAAGGCCTCCGCTGACAACCGAAACATAATGCATGAGGTGGTCGAACGAACCGCCTCGGAGTGCTTTATGCCACTCACAGTGGGAGGTGGATTGCGCAACCTTGAAGACATTCGGCAGATGCTCAATGCAGGAGCGGACAAGGTAAGCCTGAATACCTCTGCAGTGCTCGAACCAAAAACAATCGCCAAGGCCTCCTCATATTTCGGGAACCAGTGCATCGTGGTAGCCATTGACGCAAGACGCATCCAAGGCAGTAATAAATGGGAGGTATATACCCATGGGGGGCGCAATCCGACCGGAATCGATGCAGTCGAGTGGGCACAACAAGTGGTTAAGCTAGGAGCCGGTGAGATTCTCCTCACCAGCATGGACTGTGACGGGGTGCAGGATGGATACGATATCGCCCTGAACCAGACAGTAAGCGAAACAGTCGAGGTGCCTGTTATTGCCTCCGGCGGAGCGGGGAAACTGAATCATCTGGTGGAGGTGGTCCAAGCGGGAAAGGCCAGCGCGGTACTGGCCGCATCAATTTTCCATTTTGGCACCTACACAATCAGTCAGGCAAAGGAGGCACTTCGCGAAGCCGGACTACCCGTGAGGCTGTAAAGCCATTCGCCAAGAAAGCAGGGTCGTCTGTTGCGGTGGCCTGGCACGTCGCATGCGTGCAAAAAGAGGACCAGGCAGCCTAGGTTACCCCCATCGCAGTCATGGCTTGGGCCACTCTTAGAAACCCACCGATGTTCGCCCCAGTCACATAGTCTCCCTTGGCTCCATAACGATCTCCAAAATGGAGACAGGTACGATGGATTCCCTTCATGATCTTGTTCAACTCATTATCCACCCGGTCGAAAGACCAGCTTTCCCAGCCTGCATTCTGCTGCATCTCCAAGGCGGAAACGGCCACGCCGCCGGCGTTGGCGGCCTTTCCAGGGCCAAAGAGAATCCCCGCGTCCCGAAAAAGCCGCAACGCATCCGGGTGTGTGGGCATGTTGGCTCCCTCGCAAACAAGCTGACAGCCGTTTTTCAGTAGAGACTCCGCATCCTCCTTCAGGATTTCATTCTGCGTGGCACAGGGAAATGCCGCATCACAGGCAATATCCCAAACCTTGCGGTCTTCCCTGAATTCGGCATCAGGATGCAATTCCAAATATTCCTGGAGCCGCTTCCGTTCGATCTCCTTGAGCATACGAAGGGTCTGGAAATCGATCCCATTGGGATCATAAAGGCTGCCATCCGACTGTGAGCAAGCCACCACCCGCCCCCCCAGTTCCTGGATTTTCCTGATCGCATAAATAGCAACATTGCCGGAACCAGAAACCACACAGGTCTTGTCTTCCAATGTCTCGTTCCGCGTCTCAAGCATTTCCAAGGCGAAATAAATACAGCCAAACCCCGTGGCCTCCTTGCGCCCCTCAGAACCTCCCCAACCCTCCCCCTTGCCAGTCAGGGTTCCCAACTCGTAGCGGTTGGTGAGCTTTTTATAGTGTCCAAAAAGAAAACCAATCTCACGGGCCCCCACACCAATATCACCCGCAGGCACATCCGTTTGGTCGCCGATATGGCGATAAAGCTCGTTCATGAAGGACTGGCAAAACCGCATTACCTCAGTATCAGAGCGTCCACGCGGACTAAAGTCTGCCCCACCCTTGGCACCACCGATTTGAAGGCCTGTCAGGCTGTTCTTAAAAATCTGCTCAAATGCAAGGAACTTGACCACAGAAAGGTCAACTGACGGGTGGAAGCGAAGGCCTCCCTTGTAGGGTCCCAAGGCAGAGTTGAAGCCTATTCGAAAGCCTCGGTTCACGTGAACCTTGCCACTGTCATCCTGCCAGGCTACGCGAAAAATCACCTGTCGTTCAGGTTCAGTCAGGCGTTCCAGAATATTAAGGTTCTCGATTTCAGGATGCTCCTGAATAACGGGTTCCAGGCTCTCCAGCACTTCCTCCATTGCCTGCAGGAAAAGAGCCTGCCCCGCATTTTTATCACGAATTTTCCCAATCAAGGATTCCATCTTCATCGGCTTGGTTTCTTCCAGATTCAGCTTAAGGGAGATTTACAGCTTCACTGAGATGGGAGCAATTCATTGATTCTAGACGCGAGTTGAACGTCCTTTTCAGTCACTCGCCCGCCGACATCATGGGTGTTGAGCCCCAAGCGAACCGTTCGGTAAACGTTGAAGATTTCGGGATGATGATTCATCTCTTCGCACTCATAACTGAGACGGACAAGAAAGGCCATTGCCGAGCGAAAGTCATTGAATTCAATTTCACGCAAGAGTTTGGTCCCCTGCTCAACCAGTTCCCAGCCTTGCAAGCCCTGAAGGGCTGTCTCAATCTCCGTCTGGTTCAGGGCGGACATTCTTGGCGCAAGAAAGCGGTCTCAGGAGGCAGACAGAGTCAGGAGGTCAACAAGCTTGCGGTTGACCGTGCCATCCCGGTTTTTCTTCGGATGCACAATCATAATGAGGCGGCTCTGGGGATGGATTGGCTTCTTGGAGCCATAGGCCCTGCGCCACTGGTTGACGTTCCGAACCCAGAATTGCGTGTACATGAAACTATTCTGGTCCGGAGTAAGGTTCACAAGCTGCGAACGCTGTGCTGCCAACTGGAATCCTGCCTCCTGCCCAATCTGAGCGCCAATCTCAAACGGGCAGGTATTATATACCAAGGCCTTGCCGATGGGAATATTCTCGGAGACATTGAGCAACGGATACACATGAAAGCCCGTCATTGCCTTGTCTTGGGGGTAAAGGATAAGCAGGGCACTGACGGTTCCTTCGGGGAACTTGACATTACCCACGTCCAATCGTTGGTTGTCCGGGCTTCCCTCAACCTCGACCTCTCGAAAAAACTGCAAGGTCGCTGGTCCTTGATAGGTCATGTAAGGAGTACGCCTACCGGGATATACTTTCATGTCAAAGATCTGCTTGGATGCATTCTGGAACTTGACCTCTGGGGGCTTGTACTCAGCAATAAGGTTCCCGTCCCTGTCCAACTCGTCCCCGTAGTCACCCGTGGCCCAAATGTATGCGGAAATACGTACCTTGACCAAGGGCTCCTTTTCTTTCTCCTGGGAAAATGCCGGCCCGGCCAAGCAAATAGCCAGACACCAAGTGAATAGAAATTGCGAAATGAGCGCGATTTTCATTTGAAGGCAAACCCTACGTTGCAGGCCTATGCAAGTGCAAGCCGGATTTGTCAGATTTCCTCCTCATTTAGCCAACGCAATGACAGGACCCTGAACTTGCGTCCCAACTTGGCATTGTGTGGAACAACCGAGGCCGGTGCATCCCCAGGTTTGTTCAAGTATTCATGTACAAATTCAGGAACCCTCTGGATCACAGCCTCGCACATGGCGCGTGCCCGAACCCGGCTGGTTCCCCGCGCATCAACGGCATCTCCATAGGAACGGATAAAAAAAGTGTCAGAGCGGGTGGTCATGACATGACCCAAGCGGGAAAAGACATCCGCCTGGGTCAGGTAACCCGGGACACCAGAAGCTATCGCACGGTTCGGAGAATCCTGATTGAGCATTCTAGTGTTGTAGACATTGCGAAATTGTTGCTGATTGTTTCGTGCCTGATCCGTGAAAACATCGATCAGTTCATCCGAGTCGTCAAAGAACTTCTCGTTCACCCGGTAGCGTGAATCCGGCGTGCCATTGCCATCAGAGTCATCGGGTAAACCATCCCCATCATCGTCTATGCCTACTTGAACCTTGTCGATGGCTTCCTGTATGAGGCCCTTGTATTGTCGAGGTCCAGCCGGGGTCAGGCTTCGGTTAACGAAATCCGCGAGGGAGTAGAAGGGGCCGCGCTCCTTTACAAGGCGAACGATTTCACGGGCCAATGCCTCCACCTCCGTCTGGTAGAGATGACGATAGCCTACGTAGGCTGCATAAGAGTTGGAGTCATCCTCATCCATTTCAAGCTCACGCTTGCCTCGAAAATGCGGGGAATAAATGCCATGAGTGCGGAGAAACGGTGATCCTGGATCACCCTCCCAATCACGGGCCAAACCACCACCGAGAGCCCTGAAAATGCTTCCCATTTGTTCGGGTCGACTCCAGAAGGCTGAAAGCATGGATTTCCAGGCATCAACTGAAGTGGAGTTGATATTGAAAGGACCCTCAAGGCAAAGGTGAGCGGCGGAGGAATCAAATTTCTCAACAGACTGAGACATCATGTTCCACCGGTCTGAATCAGGGACGGGCATCCCGTTCGCATCCCAGAAATAGCCAACCCGGGGATTAAAGGCTCCTGGGACATGAATAATCTTGCTGCCGGGAGCATTGCTATAGGGTACGATATTGCCGCTTGGGTCTTCAAAATATCCCATAGGATTCTTCCTGGAGATTCCTGAAAAATAAAAGCTGTCCCATAGCGCCTTGTTCATTAGATAGGACTTGTCGTAAAGGTATCCGCCGTAAGGTGTGTTGTTGTCACGAACATCCATGCGCTGATAGGTCGCGGAGGGATTGGACAACCAAATGGGAGCCAAGGAGTTGCCCAAGGCATAGGCTGGACCAATGTTGTCAGAGAAATACTCGCGCATGCCTTCTCCAGTCTGAAAGTATTGAAGGGTGCCAGAACCATAATCCGCAGAAAAATTGCAGTGCATAAGTTGCCCAATCGAGCTGATCACATTCTCATTCCTTGGAATCTCAAAAAGGATACAACGGTTTGAACCCTCGATTTCTGAATAACCAACATAAGGGGTATCAGATTCCAGTTGCGGATTGTATTGTGTGCGGATTTCAAATCGCTCGCCAACACCTTGGTTTGTAACGCCAGTCTTGAAACAGGAAACCGTGGTGTCGAATCCACGATTGCCAGCATTCAATCCATTGAGGCTCCATTCCCAAGGGGAGCGGCCGAAGGTGTTGGACCGGGGATTGTAGTCACCGAGCCAACGGACTTTCTTCATTCCCCTCGTGGGATAGAAGGGATCTCCATCACCTAAACTATCGCCATCGTTGTAAACAAAGCGCATAAAGTACTTCTTGCCCCAGATAATCGTATAGTCCGCCACCGATCCATTAACGGGGTCGGGAGGAGCCGCAGCAAATATCAGTGGCTTGGTGGAGCGTGGGTTGAAGATTGGTGGTGTGATACTTCCAGGTGAATGCCCCGCCGTACGGAGTTTCTTCATGTACTGGATGGGAAACAAGTTCGTGGATATGGGCTGTGCTGCAGTGCGACCCTTGGCGAGGATGTCCCTCTCTGGAATGTCATGCGCATAGAGAATGAAACCACCTCTGCGTGTTCTATAGAACCTGAAACGCAAACGCATGGACGGATTATCCACAAAAATCTCCAAGGTCTTGTCATCGGTATAAATCCCGGACCCATGGGATGTAAGGGTTGCAACATTGTTGTCACCCTGGACAGGCCAGTCAAAAGTGGTGTGTGACCTGGTGTAATTATAAGAATAAAAGGAGTGTCCGGGCCGCCATCCCTCAAATAATTGGTTTTTCCCACTGTAAGGGTCATACTCCTGATGGAAGAGCGGGGAGAATATCTTGGCCTCACCCGGTTCGAATCCAACATTCTTAATCTTGAAGGTTGTCTTGTGCTTGTAACGAAGCGGCACATAGAAACGTGGGCTTCCTGCATCGAATCGGAAGTAATCCCCAAAACATTGGTTCCGATAGCCACCATTGTTGTGTGGAAAGGTGTTTCGCCAAAAAACAACCGTGAAATCACTGGACTCAATACGGATGTCGTAGGGGTTCCAAAGGACAACGGCAGGCAAAATATGGAACGCCACCTTGTAAAGTGTCCGTTGCTCAGTCTTGCCACCAACATTTACTGCTTTTTTCTTACCGGAATCCACATAGGAGGCTGTGAAGAAAACCTGGAAGCGTGTGAGGACCGGGGCGATACCGTGCTGATCGTCATTGTGATCACGGATAGGCACGTAATCATCCAGGGGATCGTAGGGTGTACCGTTTTGGTTGACCTTGGAAAACAGGCGAAAATAGTCCCGCAACTGCTGCCATTTGGGACCACCCGGATCCTGATCAGAGCGTCGACCGCCTAGAACCGGGTCAAATATTCGGGTCGGTTCCTTCAATCCGAGATTGGCGCGTTTCTGTAAAAACCTGGAAAACTCCGTGTCATTCAGAAGCACCGCGGTCAAGTCATCCTTGAGGCCACCATTCTTGGAGTCGGACAGAACAGCACGACTGAATGCCGTAGCATCATGCTTCATTCTCTTGAAGGCCTGTTGCGAGAGGCCTGAAAACTGAGCATACTCAGAACCACTGATGACGCCCCGATCCAAAGCAACATCCAGAATCTTCAAAATCAATGGCTGAAGTCCGTTAAGCGTGTAGATTTTCTGCAACTCCCCCCTGTACTCAAACAGGATTTCATACATGCCCGGCTTCTGGAAGACGGTCTCCAAACCGGCGAACCCCTTCAAACCAAAATTGTGAGCCACGGTGAACGGGGTCAGGTGCTTGTATTCGTTGAGGTTGGTAGCCGGTGGCTTGTTGATGAATTTCTCCACGGGGCCAAAATCAAGATTGATCCGGGCCTTGACGCCCTCATCCCCAGCCCACCATGCCAGATGACCCGTGTTCTTGGCAGCCTTGGATCGGTTCCCACGTGCCCCCTCCCTGACCAACGCCTTCCGAAGCCAAATGCTGTCATCGACCATTCCATTCCCCACAGGCCTGCTTGACTCGGACTTGAGTTGCTTGCCCGAACGACTAATCAGCTGGACATAGTCAGGGCTAAGCTCCAGATCCTTGCTGATGGGGAAATCCTTGCTCCTGGGAAGTTGAAGCAGGTTGGGTGAAATCCCCCCTGTTGGTTGACTGGAGACCAACCAACCATTCCGCATCAGTCCATTGCGTTTCTCAAACACACCGGTCCAATATTGTTTTCCAAGATTCTTATCCTGGGCCGCAGTTGCGTGCCGGGCATCCGCAGGTTCTGGATCAGGGTCAATTCCCTGATGCTGGGTGTCCATGATTTCCGCACGAGCAGTTGCCCGTTGGTCAGGCCCGGCATATTCCTGAATTTTCTGCAACGCCTGGTAAATACCGGTGCGGGCATTTTCCTGCGCCCTTAGCATGTCGCGTTTCCTCAATGCCGACTTGGCCTCCATTGTTACCAAAGTGGCCAGACTAAGCCCAAGCAGACTCAAGATAGTGAGTATAAATAGAGCGACAATTAATGTAAATCCCGCGTTATGTTTACTCAAGCGCTGCAATGGTTCTCGGTGTAAAATCTTGAAACAAAATGACATCGAGGGGGTTATTTGTCAGGGAATAGGTTTTAAAAAGTTTATATTCCACCATGACAGATTCTTCCTTTCAATGCAAGGGCTTGCGCTTAAAAACACTGTCCATGACAATGTCTGTTATTATCCCAAATAAACCCTGACAACCTTGGGGACACCGTTTAAAAGGCGGAAAAAGAAAATAGCTGTGGTCAAGCTCACACCAAATCCGGAAATCCCTCAACATGTAGCCATCATAATGGATGGCAACGGTCGCTGGGCAGAACGCCATGGCAAATCCCGTATAGAAGGGCATCGCCGCGGAGTTGAAAATGTGCGCAAAATCGTTGATGCCGCCAGGGAACTAGGCATCCCATACATTACTCTCTTTGCATTCAGCGTTGAAAACTGGCAAAGACCCAAAACAGAAGTCTCCGCGCTCATGACTCTCCTGAACACCTACCTGAAAAAGGAACTCCAAAGCCTGGTGAAGAATGACGTGCGCCTAAACGTGCTGGGGCGGGTGGAGGAATTGCCGGCTAAAGTGCGTGAAACACTGTCCCAAACGATAGACAAGACCAAATCTCATAAAAGCCATGTCCTGAGCCTGGCATTGAATTATGGAGCGCGGACAGAGTTGGTTGATGCAGTCAAAACCTATGCGGCACAGATTACTTCTGGCAGGGTTGATCCGGGAAAACTGGACTGGAAGACACTATCAAAATATCTCTACACCCGTGACATTCCTGACCCGGACCTTATTATTCGAACATCCGGAGAACACAGGCTCAGCAACTTCCTGCTTCTGCAGGGGGCTTATGCTGAGATTTACTTCAGTCCACTGTGCTGGCCTGAATTTCATCCCCTTCATTTTATAGAAGCCATCAATGACTTTCAGCAACGGGAACGACGCTATGGACAGACTGGGGAACAATTGAAAACTGCTAAAAAATCCCTGCAACGCACATGAGGAAAAGAATCATCAGCTCAATCGCCCTTTGGGGATGCCTGGTTATTTTAGTCCTTCAGTTGAAGATTCATGGGGCCGTCCTCATCCTCACATTTTTCTCAGCCGGTGCACACTGGGAACTCTGTCACATCTGGAAAAAGGCAGGCAAAAGCGTTGCTCCCGTTGCAGGCACAATCGCAGGAAGCCTGTTGATCCCTGCTGCATACTACATGCACGAACCCATGTTGGCTCTCTTGAAAAACTCATGGTCTGTCGCAGTCAGTCTCGGTATGGCCTCAGTTCTCCTGGCATGGATTCTAATGCTGGTTTTTCCTCCCCAGGGTCGCAAATCCAAAGCTCTGGTACCGACTGCACTGACTGTGCTTTATGTACCATTTCTTCTGCATTTTTTCATACAGCTGTATCTTCTAAAAGAGCAGGATGGAGGCCTTTTCCTCTGTATCTGGGTTCTCATCACGGTGAAGTTCACGGACATGGGGGCGCTCTTGAGCGGGAAATACCTGGGTCGACACAAGATGGCCCCAAAGCTTAGCCCCAAGAAGACTTGGGAAGGTGCAATTGGTGGAACCATTATTGCCGTGATCACCGCAGCATTTGCCGCCCACTTGGCTAATCAGCATATAGATGATTTCAATTTCGCATTAAAGGCAGCGATCTGCCTGGCCATCCCGATCTCCATCGTGGGACAAGTGGGGGACCTGGTGGAGTCCAGTTTCAAACGAACCGCTAATGTAAAGGATTCCGGCAAGTCCATTCCTGGAATCGGTGGCACACTTGACCTTATGGACAGTCTGATCCTTACCGCTCCCCTCGCCTACATCCTCTTGGGCATAAGTTTCGGTCAATCATGAGCGAAGTCTCGAAAATCGTCCTCTTCGGGGCTACGGGATCAATTGGTGAAAGCACCCTGAAAGTTCTCCGTAAGCATGCTGAAAAGATGCAATTGGTGGGTATAGCCTGCCATTCCAGCTATCGAGAACTGCTCAAAATCGCCCGGGAATTTGAGGTTCCCAACCTCACCATTTTTGACGAGCGTGCATTTGAAGAAGCAGCAAAATCCCCGGATCTCCCAGAAGGCATCACACTGAATTGCGGGATGAACGGCCTCCTGCACCTGGCCACACTGCCAGAGGTTACCCACACCCTCTTTGCCATGGTTGGAGTAACGGGGTTGCGCCCGGCCTTGGCTGCAATCAGGCAAGGAAAAACATTGATCCTTGCCAACAAGGAAATTCTCGTAATGGCCGGTGAACTGATCACACGTGAAGCCAAGAAAAATGGGGCAACCCTGATCCCTGCGGACAGCGAACACAACGCGATCCATCAATGCCTCAACGGCACGGAGAAACCGGAACTTTCCCGCATCCTTCTCACCGCATCGGGGGGACGCTTCCTCAATGCCAGCCTTGAGGAAATGGAAAACGTGGAACCCGAGGATGCACTCCAGCACCCAAACTGGGACATGGGTCCAAAAATCACGATCGACTCCTCCACAATGGCCAACAAGGGTCTCGAGGTGATAGAGGCTCGATGGCTTTTTGATGTGTCCCCTCGACAAATTAAAGTCGTGATTCACCCACAAAGCATTGTCCACTCAATGGTTGAGTTTGTGGACGGCTCGATCCTGGCGCAACTCTCGCCACCGGATATGACTTTTGCCATACAAAACGCCATCTTTCACCCAAGGAGACACCAACGCATCATGGAGACCCTGGATTTCACCGGTGAGCTCCGGCTTGACTTTCAACCTCCGGATGAACATCGCTTTCCCTGCCTGCGGCTGGCCCGGGAGTCCTTGGAGGCAGGTGGAGCCTGTCCCACCGCGTTCAATGCAGCAAACGAAGTTGCCGTTCAGGCATTTATTGAAAGAAAAATTCCTTTCCTAAAAATTCCCACAACCATCGAACGCACTTTGGAGAAAATGCCCTCGCCAGGGCTAAACACCCTCCAGGAAATCCAGGAAGCCGACCAGATTGCACGGAAACTGGCTGAGTCCAGCCTTACCAACGCTTAGAAATGGATATTTTCACACCTCTCTTCACCAACACTTGGGGAATCCTCGTCCTGATTCTCTTTTTCGGGGGATCCATCTTTATCCACGAACTGGGCCACTATCTGGCGGCCAAGTGGCGAAAACTAAAAATTGAACGGTTTTCAATCGGGTTCGGGCCACGACTGTTTGGATGGAAAAACAAAGACGGGGTCGACTTCCGGATATCCCTGCTCCCACTGGGAGGATATGTGGCCCTGCCACAGCTCGCAGACATGGGACGGATGGAAGGCAAGGAGGAGGGAAATAACGAAGTCGATGAAGAGGATTCCATTGAGTCTGAAAAAGAAATGACCAAATCCCTGCCCCTTCCTCAAATCAGTTACTTGGACAAAGTAATCGTCTCTGCTGCAGGCGCAGTCTTCAATGTTCTATTTGCCTTGCTGGTGGGTTGCATACTCTGGATTTTCGGCCAACCCTCTTCCGAAGGTCAACAGACCACTGTAATCGGGTATGTATCACCAACCTTGGAGCTTTCCCCCGGCACCATTGTCGAAGGCCCCGCACACAAGGCTGGACTCCGCCCGGGTGACCGGGTGCTTGAGATCGATGGAAGAAAGGTACGCGATTTCCATGACATGCAGCACAGCATCGTCACCGGTAGTGGCCGCGGGAAGGAAGGCAACCCATTAACGATCTTCACCATCCTGCGGGATGGGGAAAAAATGCAGATCACAGTTCTGCCGGAGCTCATGACCATAAATCCAGCCTCTGGTGACCAGGTTCGCCAGATTGGGATCAGCCCTGCGACCCACATGGTCAGCGCAATCTCAGAAGATTCCCCTGCCCACAAGGCGGGACTGCGACTTGACGACCGAATACTCTCAGTAGACGGACAACCCATCTTCTCAATCCCCACCCTACGCAACTACCTCCAGCAAAACGGCGAAAAGTCTGTGAACCTGGGTATCGACCGCGGAGGCAACCCCGTTGAAATCACCATACAACCCATTCTTGTCGCTGAAAAGAAATCTACCGTCACGCTGCGCATGGAAGAAGACGGACGATCGCTCTCCCTGCACTTTCTGCCACAATATGAAGAGCAACAGGAAACGCTGCCCAACATAAGTGCTTCTGCGCGCCTTATTCTATATAAAATTGAGGGCGACTCGAATTTCTGGAACTTCCGGCCAAGAGTCGGAGATGCCCTTCACGAACTGGGAGGAATATCCATAGGATGCATCCAGGATTTGCGTGCTAGATTCGATGCCCAAGATGAAACCATTCCGGTGTTGACTCTCAAGTCTGGAGATACTCTTCGTAACCTGAAGCTAACAAAAGATGTGGAACTTGAGGTAAAACCTGCTGCAATCCAGCCACTCCTTGGATTGGTCATGGGAGGAAGATCCTATATTCACCTCGACCCAATGACCCAGGTTCGTCGACATGTACATACTACTCTTCAGGTTCTGGGCAGCCTCTTGAACCGAAATTCAGACATTGGTGTCAGACAGCTCAGCGGCCCCATCGGCATTGGACGCGTCTTTCATCGCTTCGCCAACATCGACTTCCGTTTGGTCCTCGTGTTCGCCGTTCTCCTGAACATCAATCTTGCCATTCTGAACATGCTTCCCATCCCGGTTCTGGACGGGGGTCATATCCTGTTTGCCACCATTGCCAAGCTACGGAAAAATCCGTTGCCCATAAACCTGATTGTCCGCATCCAGACTGTCTTCGTCCTCCTGCTGTTCTCGATGATAATCTACGTTGGGGTTTATGACAGCCTTCGCTGGAAGGGTGACAATGAGGAGGAGGAGCGCTACAAGATCCTGCAATCCCTCTACTTTGACCCCCCGATTGTAACCAATGCGCCAAAAACCACGCCAGAATCAGAATCCCAACCCTGATGGTGAAGTCTAATGACTCCCATGATACGCGGTGGAAAACCCGCGAAGTCTCCGTAGGTAATGTCCCCGTCGGCGCGGACAACCCCATCCGCATCCAGTCCATGACCACCACGGACACACTGGACATAGCGGCGACCGTGCGTCAATCGATTGAGCTCGCGGAGGCAGGATGCGAAATCGTACGCATAACGGCCCCAAGCATCCGCGCAGCCAAGAGGCTGGGTGAAATCCGTCATCAATTGAACCAAAAAGGCTGCACTGTACCCTTGGCCGCAGACATTCATTTTTTACCCCAAGCCGCCATGGAAGCAGTGGAGCACGTGGAGAAAATCCGCGTCAACCCAGGCAACTACGCAGATCGCAAGAAATTTCAGATTCGCGAATACACAGAGGTTCAGTACGAAGAAGAACTACAGCGTCTGCACGACAGCTTCAGCCCATTGGTCAAGCGCTGCAGGAAACTGGGACGCGCCATGCGGATCGGAACCAACCACGGATCACTTTCCGACCGTATACTCAATCGCTTTGGAGACACCCCGCTTGGCATGGTCGAGTCGGCCCTCGAGTTCATCCGCATCGCCGAGTCCCACGGTTACCATGACATCATCCTCTCCATGAAGGCAAGCAACACCAAGATCATGATACAGGCCTACCGACTCGCTGTGCAGAAAATGAAGGAGGAGGGAATGAATTACCCCCTCCACCTGGGAGTCACGGAGGCAGGAGACGGAGAGGATGGACGCATCAAGAGCGCCGTGGGAATCGGCTCGCTCCTCTATGACGGGTATGGGGACACCATCCGGGTCTCCCTCACTGAGGATCCTGTCAATGAGGTTCCCGTGGCCCGTGAACTAGCGGCACGAGCCGTGCAGTTACAGGAAAGGAAAGGCAGCCATAAGGTAAACCGTTTCCCTTCTTGTGTGAACCCATTTGAATATCAGCGGCGCCAGGCCAGGCCAATCCAAATGGCACAAGACCTTTTCGCAGGTTCTGGATTTCCTCCCCGGCTGATCGTGAAAACGCATTGTTCGCTTTCTGAAATGCAGCAACTGGTATCAGCAGTCTGCCATGTGCAAACAGAACGCAAAGAGGACGGCATAGAAGGCCTTTGGGTTAACATCAACGACAAGGAGGAGCTCAAGCAGTTTGCCATCCTGGAGGAGACGCTACGATCGGTGATCCCCTTTTTTATCGTGGAACTCCCAAAAGACGCTGATACAGGGGCTTTCTTCTCTAATGCAAATATCGTATGGTTTGCCGAGGCTTGCACGAATGGAAACCTGGAGGATCTGCTTGGCACTGGGAAACCAGTGGCCTTGAACCTGTCCGACCCTTTGCTGACAGGGGAGATGCTCAAGTTTTTCAAGGATCAGTCGGACAAACCGCTGATTCTTGCACTTGATGCAAAGGATACCGACCCCGTTACCGGGTACCGCGAGCTTGCCCAACAACTACAAGACGCTGAAATCCATTGCCCGATCTGGATTCGTAACACAGGAAACAATTTCATCCAGCCAATCAACTCCACAAGTGACAACCTCCTTGAGGCCAGCCTGCTTTCAGGCAGCCTGCTGTGCGATGGTATTGGTGACTGTATCAGC
>CAJWSN010000010.1 GCA_913046175.1 uncultured Opitutia bacterium | reverse complement strand
CACTGAGAATCACCTGCTCAATTCCGCGGTCCTTGAGGGTGTCGTCAAGCTCGGTACTGGCGAAGGCATTCAGCCCACGTTTGCCCTCGACAGTGATGATGCGATCACCAAAGGCCTTGAACTGGGGAATAATGTCACCGCCAGGTGTACCGGCCTGGAAGGCCTTCACCTCGGCGATGGTCTTCAGGATTCCGACCGGGTTGACCAGCTCACTGTAATCCTCTGTGAAGACGATAGGAGTCTGGATCATGGTTGCAGCGCTGTCCTTCAGTCCCTCGACAATGCGGATGCTGTTTTCAAGGATCCGGTTGGTCCGGTCCGATTCTTCTATCACGGCACGAAGAATTCCCTCATCGGAGAAGTAGTCGTTCTGATAGCCCACGAAGATGACAGCAGTTTTATCCAGTTCCATTTTGCTCGCTCGAATCAGTCAGGAAAGTGTTTAAGCTTCCAGAAGAATACCACAGCCGCCCGCAGGTGTTGATTTCTCCCTGAGGGTGGGAGGTCTTTCCTGTGTATAAATAAATGGGCGCAAAGTCCGGAAGCATCGCGATGAAGCATTTTATTCTCAACCTTTCCACGCTGTTTTTTTTCCTTCTTGCCCAGGTTTCCTGCGGACCGCAGGAGCAGGCTGACTCTCTCCTTGATGAGGGCCGGGCGCTGGTGAGCGAGGGAGAGCTTGAGCAGGCTGTTGAGCTCTTCAGCAGTGCCCTGGCTGCAAAAGAGACTCCGGTGGAGGTTTTCAGCGAGCGTGGAAAGGCCTACCTCGCCCTTGGAAGGACAGCGGAGGCGCTCGGGGATTTTTCAGCTGCCATCGAGCTGGATCCGCGCACGGTGACGCCGGAGCTGGCCGACACCCTGCGCGAGCAGTATCCGGAGTACCGCACCTGCTTCGTTGGCTCCCACGTGAGCGCCCTGCCCCTGCAAGTACTGGCCGACCACGATGGCATCGACCTCGTCCTCTACAACGAAGGCGTTTACGCCCTCCACAACCTGCTTGCATCAAGCTTGGCCGATGAAGACATCCTCAAGACCCACGGCGTGGGCCACAAACTCCATGGTCGCCCCACCCTCAACCCACCCGAGCAGGTTGTCCCTCAGGCCCGCATGGACATCGACCTGCCCGGCTATGCCTGGGACCTGCTGCCTTACGATAAGCGCCCCCTCGATTTATACCGCTCGCATTTCTGGCACGCCGGCTTTGACCACGGCAACCGCACCCCTTTCGCAGCCCTCTACACCTCGCTCGGCTGCCGCTTCAAGTGCGACTTCTGCATGATCAACATCGTCAACCGCACAAGCGATGCCGAGGACACCGTCTCCGCTCACTCCCCCATGATGCGTTACTGGTCGCCCGAGCTGATGCTCCGCGAGTTCGAGAAGTTAAACCAGCTCGGCGTCGAGACCATCCGGCTCAGCGACGAGATGTTCTTCCTCGATAAGCGCCACTACGAACCACTACTCAACGGCATCATCGACCGTGGTTACCAAAATCGCATGTGGTCCTACTCCCGCGTAGACACCGTTCGCCCCCAGCACCTCGACCTCTTCCGGCGGGCCGGCGTAGAGTGGTTCTGCCTTGGCATTGAGGCTGCCAACCAAGTCATTCGCAAGGAAGTCTCCAAGGGCACCTTCAAGGAAATCAACATCCGCGAAGTCTGCCACACCGTGCGCGAAAGCGGCATCAACATTATCAGCAACTTCATCTTCGGCTTCCCCGATGACGATTTAAATTCCCTCTGCCAAACCCGCGACTTGGCCATGGAACTGAACACCGAGATGACCAATGTCTATGCCTGCCAAGCTCTTCCCGGCAGCCCACTCTACTACACCGCCCAGAAGAACGGCTGGACAATCCCGAAACAATACGAGGGATTTGCCTTCCTCGCCTACGACTGCCTCCCCCTCCCCACCAAGCATCTTTCCGCCGCCGAGGTCCTTCAGTTCCGTGACGACGCCTGGCACAAAATTTTTTCAAACCCCGACTATCTCAAGCTCGTCGAATCAAAATTCGGCCCTAAGCAACGTAATAATGTCGAAGACCTCTTTCAAATCCGCCTCAAGCGCAAACTGCTGGGAGATGCTCCGCCGCCGATGAAGACCACTCCAGCCGAACGTATGCCGACAAACACCGCGCCGAAACCGATGACAGCCTGACCCCATTCGACACCATGAAGACACTGGACAATAAAACCCAGACAAAGACGGACACCCTGAAACGTCTATCAGACCGAGTGGCATCACACGTGAATCGTCTCCCTCCTCTTCGCCAAACACAATTAGCCCAATCACTGAGAAGCGAGCTAAACCCACCTGGTGACATCAAGGGCGACCTTCAGGCACCCGAGGAATTTAACTTAGTGTCTGCTGCCAATTTTAATATTCATAGCTGGTCTTCTAAAGAGGTCCGCAAGGCTCTTGTGGCTTTAGCGAAGCGAATCTACTCCAATCGCGAGGTGGAAACAAATTTCAAGGCCGACTTCCCCGAGATGCATGGACACGCCTTGATCGAGTTCTTGGCCACTCGCAAGCACCGGAGAGGCGTCCGGATTTTGGAGATCGGCTCCTGTCGCGGCGCTTCAACTGGCTTTTTCGCTGAATATGCACGACTGATGGACGGGATGGTGTGCTGCGTGGACAGATGGCGAAACTCGGAAGATGACGTAGCCACCGCAACCACACTAGAAAACTACACGGATTTCCATGAGAATATCCGAACTCTGGGATTGGAAGATGTTGTGCACCCCATACATACCGACCCTCTAAAAGCCGCTTCCTTCATTCAGGATCGTTCCTTCGACATTATTTTTATTGATGCTGATAATCGTTATTCAATGTCCCGAAAAGATATCGAGGCCTACTGGAGCAAGCTTAAGCCAAACGGCACCTTTTGCGGCCATGACTGTGATGTTCGTTACGATAAGTTGACCCCTGAGGAACAAGCCTTTGTTGATCGAAACGGGGAACAAAACACCGCGAAAATGTCGATTAAAAGAAACCCATCGTGGTCTTCATTTAGAGTGAATAGTGGTGTGATTGAAGCGGTTCCGGCACCACTACAGCCCCCCAAACTCCAGCCGTTAACTCATGTGCACTGCGGTGTAGTCAAGGCGGTTCAGGATTGTTTTGGTGAGCGTTATGCCATTCTGCCTGACTCCTCAATCTGGATTGCGAAAGGGTCACCTAACTGGAATAATTTTGAATGGGAAAATTCAGGTTGATGGATGGAGCCCTGCGCCAATCAGCAACACTTTGGCGCCCCTGCCACTAGACACTCAACCATCCACTGACTGAGACCTAAATCTTGTACGCTTCAAATAAATAACCCTGAATTAACCAATAAAAACACCATGCCGGAACAAAAGTTAACGTGCTTGAATATTAATAGCAATTTTCAAGACACCATTTCCAGCATATATTCCAATTGTGATCACTGGGGTGTGTGGCAGGTGGCAAAAATCAATGAATTATGAATGATATATCCTTCTCGCCCTCAACGAATGATCTATTGCATGCAGATCCAAGGAATATTGGCAAACTGCAGGTGGAATTGACCAGTGACTGTAATCTGCGCTGTACATATTGCACCCTCAGTCAGCCTTGGTATGAAGGACGTCATATGGAGGATTCAAACATTCACAAAGTAATTGAATTTACCAAGCGCCACAATATTCAGTCCGTGCACCTAAACGGCCATGGTGAAAGCACCATTGCGCCCCGATGGACGGAAATCGCACAAGAGTTCCTGAAATCAGGTTTCCATCTGACCATTACCACAAACTTGGCCAAAAAATATACCTCTGATGAGATCGAGACCCTTGCCCAGTTTGAACAATTGGACATCAGCCTGGAAACTATTGATCTTAAGACCCTCCAACAACTGCGGCGCAAAGCTGATATCCGGCAAATATTGCACAACATTCATATGATCCGTGCAAGGGCACTGGAACTAGGATGCCCTACACCAAGAATCGTCTGGGGCAGCATCATCGCCGCTGAGACCGTCGAGCATTTCCCAAAACTCGTTGCCATGGCCATTGAATGCAGAATAAATCATTGGCATATACAATCACTGACCAAGATGGATGAGATTGAAGGTGCCCTGAACCTGAATCCGATCCTGAGCTTGGAAGGCGAGGTCTTTCTTGAAGCCGTACAACACCTTAATGAGGCTCTATCCCTTGCGCGAAAACACCAACTCTCATTCCATTTTCAAGGCTCTATGGCGGAAGACTTGATGGCGAAGGCAAGGGAAATATTAACCTCCAGGCAAAGTCAGGCCTCTTGTAGACCGGGCGGTCCAAAAGCGATAAGGAAATCTGTTATTAAGGCCGACGACAGTTGTATGCCTGCGGACGCCATCTTATATGGTTCTGGCACCCCCAAGGGTTATACTAGAGATTGCACTGACCCTTGGTCATTCATGATGCTGGAATCCAACCAGCAAGTGTCCTGCTGCTGTTTTGGGCAAAAACCCCTTGGCACTCTGAAATTGGGCCAGTCCATTGAGGAGGTCTTTAATGCCCCCAGAGCCAATAATCTCCGAAACAGTCTGCTAACGGGCGAGCTGGACTCCATTTGTGCCAACTGTAGTTATCGCACACTTGTTCCCGTGGATAAATTTCACAAGAAAATCTCACATGAATTTAGAGTTACCACTAGTCTCAACGGCAATGCACATGCGCACTGAATATCCAATGCTCGATTATCCTGTACGCATAAAGGAACAAAGTTAGCCAACCGGGGAGTACTTAAGGAATCCTCTAACATGAAATTGATTTCACCCAAATCTAAGCGAACGAGGCTTGCCTGCCTCATGGTCGAAATCACCAGTAAGTGCGACCTCAGGGATCGTCACTGTACAAAGAGCATGGCTGGCATGTCTGGCCAGAATATGCAAAGTGGCTAAATATGATTAACTCTCCAGAAATATAGACCAATAGGATTCCTTCCAAGTGGGAGCGTATCACATGGCCTCTAGACAGGTAAAAAAAGATCTCATTTGACCGTGACATGTGTAAGGGCGTATTTTGCGACTTTAAGGTCTGTTACCCCAACCAACTTCTTACAGGAACAAGCCTCCGGCAGGACGACAGGAAGGCACCAGCACAAACTGTAACATGAAAAACCGCAAAGGCATCATCCTCGCTGGCGGCACGGGCACACGTTTGCATCCAGTGACCCTCGCGGTGTCAAAGCAATTGTTGCCTCTTTACAACAAGCCGATGATTTACTATCCCCTTTCCACCCTGATGCTGGGAGAAATGAGGGATATTCTAGTCATCACTACCCCGTTGGACCAACCCATGTTCCGGCGCTTGCTGGGTGAAGGAGAGGATTTCGGCATTCGCTTGACCTACGCTGTCCAGAAGGAACCGCGCGGAATCGCCCAAGCCCTCTCAATTGCGGAAGATTATCTCGACGGAGCCCCCAGTTGTCTAATTCTGGGAGACAACCTATTTTACGGGCAAGGTTTGGGCCCGCGTCTACGACAAGCAAACCACCAGTCGGAGGGCGCCACCATTTTCGTAACCCATGTCAACGACCCGGAGCATTACGGGGTGGTAGAAGTTGATGCCTTAGGCGCGCCCACATCTCTTCAGGAAAAGCCAAGGCAACCACAATCCAACCTAGCGATTACCGGCCTTTATTTTTACGATGCCCAAGCTCCCAAACTCACCCAAAAACTCAATCCGTCCCCTCGAGGTGAATTGGAAATAACGGATCTTAACCGCCTCTATCTAGACCAAAACCAACTGAATATTGAATATCTAGGACGAGGCCATTGCTGGATGGATATCGGCACTCATGACCGCTTGGCCGAAGCCGGTCAATTCGTTCGAACCATAGAAAGTCGCCAAGGCCTACACATCGGCTGCCCTGAAGAGATTGCATGGAGTCACGGATGGCTCGACCAAGCACGCATGAAAAGCGCTATTGCAGCTCATGGCGGCACTACCTACGGGAACTACCTAAAGGAACTAGTCACTAAAAAATAAATAACCTGAACGAAAATTAAGCCATGATTAATGAGTCCGAGTTAATTGATTTAGTCTCCGATGCCTTGGGGGTGAACAAAGACAGCATCCGCCCGGAATCCCAGTCGCATGAAATACCAGAATGGGATAGTCTAGGGCATTTGAGCATCCTCAGCCTCTTACAGCAAAAACTTGGTGATCGTTACCAAGAAAATCAAGAATTGGCATCAGCCACTTCCATCAAAGAGCTGCTTGAATGCCTTAACAAGTAGACACCGTGCGACTATTGATCACTCAAACCGCCCTAGGAAATCGGAGAATTCGAGTCGCTGATCTTTTTGACGCCCCTGACTTGATAGAAAAAACAGGTATTGAGCACGTATATGAAGCTGAAGAAAGCACCACATCCCTTGCCGTCAAAGCATGCCGTAAAATCCCGAACCTCCAAGCCCGCCCCATCAA
Source organism: uncultured Opitutia bacterium (assembly GCA_913046175.1). Taxonomy (GTDB): domain Bacteria; phylum Verrucomicrobiota; class Verrucomicrobiia; order Opitutales; family JABJCN01; genus JABJCN01. The sequence goes on along the minus strand of CAJWSN010000010.1, from coordinate 11,530 downwards.
ACTTTGTTTGATGGTCACTCAAACCCCAGACGATTTCCTGCCCGCCAATGCCATTGACTTGGCAAATCAAGTCGGCCTTCCCTCTAATATCATTGCCTTCGATTTAAATCAGGGCTGCTCCGGCTTTGTGCAAGCTCTCTGTCTGGTTGAAAGACTGCTAGACTACTACAGTGAGACTTTACTTGTGACAGCAGACAGATACAGGAGCAAACTGGATCAAGCGGACCGTTCGACCAACTCCGTGTTCAGTGATGCCGCCACCGCAACCGTTTGCACAACGGACAACAGACTCGGCATCATTTACGAAGACCACTACACGGACGGAGCCAAGCGCAACCTACTGTTCCAGTCTGCCAGCAAGGAAGACAACAACGGGCATCTGCACATGTCCGGCGCAGAGATTTGGATGTTCACACGCCTGCAAGTCGTCCCGCAAATTCAAAAGGCAATCCAATACTGCGAGGAAAATGACCTCAAGATCGGGGGGGTATACCTGCACCAAGCCAGTCGCATCGTGGTTCACGGTATAAAAAAATTCCTGCCTGTGGACAAAAGTATTGTTTTCGAAAATTACCACATCCACGGCAACACAGTCTCCTCAACTATCCCTTTCCTACTGAAAGAGCACCCGCTAGATGAATCGGGTGGCACAACGGTGAGCATTCTGGCCGGGTTTGGCGTTGGCCTTACTTCTTCAGTAATTGTGTATGGAGAAAAATGAGTAATTTATTCATAGTTTATGGCTCAGAGACAAAGCTCCTACAGGGAATCCTGAATACTCAAGACTCTCAATTTATCCGAATCTACCACAACCGGATCCCTCAAGCGCAAGCAAACGCAATAGACGTCAACAATTTCGACGCGTTCAAGCTTGCCTTGGACAAACAGGTTGCCGACAATAATGTAGAAAGGATAATCTTTATAGGAGCTGCATTTCTTGTTCAAAACAACCTTTTCATTTCCGAAAAGTGGTGCGAAATCGAAGATATGATAGAAACGAATGTCTCCAGCTATGTGAAATATAGCCATTACCTGTTGCCCTATATGCTAAAAATTCGATCAGGCAATTTCATCTACTTGAGTTCATTTAGGGCCAATGTTTTGGGACGAGGGACAAGTGTTTATTCAGCATCAAAGGCTTTTGGGGAAAAATTCTTCGAAGGCATAGGCAAAGAGTACGGAAATTGCGGTATTTATTCGGCATCCATTAGACTTGGTTGCTTTGATGGCAGAATGTTTGATGCTTTAGGAGAGGATCAGAAGAATAAGTGGATTTTATCCATAGGAAATCGCAGATTAGGAACGGCTGATGACTTGGTCAAAACGATCCATTTTGTTCTTGCCAATGAATACACAAATGGCGGCGTTATTGAGTTGACGGGGGGAATAAGTTTCTGAAGCAACCATGATTGCACCAGCAAAACAGAATAAGCTTGAGCAACTATTCAAAGCCAACCCCATTAAAGGCCGATTCTGCCAACTACATCACGTTGCCACAAGCGATGCACAATTCATTTATGACTTGCGTACAAGCAGAGGGCAGCACCTCAAGCCCATCGGAGAAACTGTTGCAGAACAGAAGGCATATCTGCGTAGTTACCATGGGCGGTTTGCAAAACGTGAAGAAATCTATTTCAAGATTTTTGATATCAAGAATGGAAGTTTCTCAGGCGTTACACGCCTAACGATGCTTCAAGATCAAGAATCTTTCAACTTTGAAAGTGGGGTAATGGATAAGAATGCGAATCCTAATGTATATCTGGATGCGATGTTCATGTGCTATCGAATTGGATTCGATTTTCTCGGCAAAAAATCATCAGGACCGTGGACTGTCGACAAAGGCAACACCCGAATGATCCAATTACACAAACTTGTGAACATTGGCAAAGTTACTGGGGAGAAAGGGCAATTTTGTATCTTACACGCAAAAAAGGCCGACTATCACAATCGTTGTGGTGGATTTCTGAAAATGGGATTCGGGAAACTAGGAGGGCTATTATAGCATGAGGAATACTGAGGAACTTAGAAAGTCGCTTTTAGACAACGGCTTTGTCCACGTTAAAGGCTTCATGACTGATGCCAACCTTAAACTGCTGGACAGTGCCATTTCGGAAGTTACCTCAAACCCAAGCCCATTCAAAATCGTTAAGAATAATGAACAAGGTTGCTTTTTCATGGATTTCAACAACTGGAGAAGGATGCCAGTCGTGGAAGAATTGTGCAAGTTACCTAGACTGGTTGATCTGGTTACAAAGCTTACAAACTCCGAAAAATGCTGGTTGATGCATGAGGATGTGGTAGTCAAGTCTGGCTGCCACGGAGCACCAACACCAATACACCACGACCGGCCATATTTTATCTTCAAGGGCGACTTAAACTTGTCTGTCTGGATGACTGCAGAGGATGTCGCTCGCAACTCAAGCCTCACCTGTTACCGGGGAACCCATCTATTAAACAACCTGTTTTTGCCCAAGGTCTTCAAGACAGGATCCGATGCGAGCGAGTACCCTGAACTAGACAAAGGTGAGTATGAAGTTATACGGGATAATACCTTCGCCCATAACGAACTGGTTGACTTCGTACTGAAAGCCGGCGATGTCGTTGTTTTTTTTCACAAGACGATTCACGGATCACATCCGCATTCTTCTCCTGTCTCTCGAAGATCTCTGGTGGTGAGATATTTGCTGGATGGGGCTAGGTTGACCAAGAAATATTTCAACAACGTCCCTCCCTATGAAAAGATGGGCGTTAACATCAAGGAAGACGCTCCCGTTCCAGAAGAATTTTTCCCACTTTTAACCAAGGATTGAAAGTCATGTGGGCATATGGCATTGGCAAAGAAGCCGTTGCAGAGCTTCAGAAAGCCCCCCTAGAAGAAAGAAGACCTTCTAGGGGCATCAAGAGACTTGAGGTGCCCACCCCGGAACCCAAAGATGATGAAGTGTTAGTGAAGGTTAAATCAAGCGCGCTGAACTATAATTCAATTTGGAGCGGCTTTTGCCATCCATTGTCTCCTTTTCAGCTGATCAACAGGCATGTCTCACGCAACATACAGTGTGATGACCATGCCCAAGATTATGCAATTTTTGGAAGTGATGCCAGTGGGGTTGTAGTCAAGGCGGGCAAAAATGTCATGGGCTGGAACCAAGGGGACGAGGTTATTATTCACTGCAACGTAATTAACACCGATGAACCCGTGGCCCAAATCGATGGCATGGTTGCAGACAGCCAGTCTATCTGGGGTTATGAAACAAATTTTGGGGCCTTTGCAGAATTTTGCAAAGTAAAGGCTTCGCAGTTGATTCGGAAACCTAATGATGTTTCCTGGAAGGTCGCCGGGTGTTTTTGCCTTACCCTGTCAACGGCATACCGCATGTTAATCTCACCAAACGGTGCCTCTTTAAGGCCTGGCCAGAATTGCCTTATTTGGGGTGCGGCAGGAGGGCTCGGCAACTTTGCCATCCAACTGGCCCGGTTGACCGGAGCCAATCCTATCGCTGTGGTATCGAGTGATGAGAAGGAAGAGATCTGCCGGAATCTCGGCGCGACCGCGGTCATCAATAGAAGCAAGGACAACTTTGGCGATTTCATCCTAAAAAATGGCGAGCCTAATTACTTAGCATGGCGTAACGCAAAACTAACATTGGAGAAAAAAGGGGTTAAAGATTTGCATGTGGTGTTTGAGCACGTAGGGAAGGAGACCATAGGTGTCTCATTGTTTCTGCTTTCACGTGGAGGGACTGTCGTCACCTGCGCGGCGAGCAGTGGTTACAACGCAGTGGTCGACTTGAGATACCTCTGGATGAATCTCAAAAAAATCATTGGAAGTCACTGTGCAAATTATTACGAAGCGGAACAAGCTGCCAATCTGGTGTTTAACAACCAAGTCACACCACTGATCCATTCGATTCAGTCCATTCACGCGCTGCCCGACGTAGCGGATGCGATGCACTCAAACTCCACGTATGGAAAAACTGTATTCCTGCATGACTAACGCATCTCGAGATTCCCACAACGACCTGATTGGAACCCCTCATTGTTTCAAAGGAAAAAAATTTGAGAACATCTCCGTTGGGGAAACAGGAGAGTTTACTCTAGTTTACAAAGAGGAGTTCATTGGATTGTTTGCTGCACTATCAGGCGACTACAACCCCGTACACATGGATAAGGACTTTGCACATCAATCTGTATTCAGGGGCAGGATCGGTCATGGCATGTGGTGTGCAGCATTGTTGTCAGGCGCAGTGGCGTCGGTACTGCCTGGGCCGGGGACAATTTATAGGAGCCAAACCATCAAGTTCCTGAACCCCATCAGAATCAATGATGAATTAACTGCACGTCTTAAAGTTGAGGGGAAAAACAACAAGACAAGGCTTATCGCGATGAGTTGTACCGTGGTAAATCAGCGGCGTGAAAAGATCGCGACGGGAATGGCAGAGGTAATTGCACCGACCATGCCAGGCTAGGTAATTGCACTTGCGAGGCACGATGAGGAGGAGCCTGAGAGCAAACATGGAAATTCCATTTTACGATTTGGGAAAGCTGCACAAGGGGATGCGCGGAGAACTAGAAACAGCTTTTCAGCGTGTGATCGACTCCGGGGTTTATGTGCTCGGTAACGAGGTGGAAGCCTTTGAGGCTGAGTTTGCCGATTACTGCGGGGTCAAGCACTGCATTGGCGTGGGAAGCGGCCTCAGCGCACTGCACCTGACCTTGGTTGCCCTTGGCATTGGCAGAGGCGATGAGGTAATAGTGCCGGCCCATACCTTCATTGCCACTTGGCTGGCAGTAAGCGAGACGGGGGCAAAGCCCGTGCCCGTGGAGCCCGACGCCGCCACTTACAACATCAATCCTCACTTGATAGAGGACGCCATCACACCAAGAACCAAGGCCATAATTCCGGTGCACCTATATGGCCAACCGGCTGACATGGATGCCATCAGCTTGCTTGCCCGGCAGCATGGCCTCAAGGTTATCGAAGACGCTGCTCAAGCACATGGTGCCCGCTACAAGGGTAAGCGCACTGGAGGGCTCGCGGATGCGGCGGGGTTTAGTTTTTATCCCGGCAAAAACCTGGGGGCATTGGGGGACGGTGGCGCAGTGACAACGCAGGATGATACCTTGGCCGACAGAGTGCGCCATCTGCGGAATTATGGTTCGCGGAAGAAATATCATCACGAAATCCGAGGTCATAATTCCCGACTGGATGAATTGCAGGCAGCCTTGCTGCGAGTGAAACTCAAGCATTTGGAACGGTGGCAGGCCCGCCGTTTAGCAATCAGCAGAGTCTACGTGCAAGGGTTGAAGGCATCCCCCTTAGTCTTGCCGGAGGTGCTAAGCTCGGCAGAACCATCTTGGCACTTGTTCGTTGTGTGCTGCCACCAGCGAGACCAATTTCGCAAAAAGCTGGAGGTTGATGGCATTCAAACGGCAGTCCATTACCCAAAGCCACCCCATCTACAACCAGCGTATCGAGGTGCCGTTCCCGAGGGTTTTCCCGTGACGGAAGCGATTCACAAAACGGTTGTCAGTCTCCCCATGGGGCCTGCCATGGACGACCAACAGGCCGAGCGGGTGGTGCAATCCTGCCTCAATGCTTTGGATTGAACGGGCCGGACATGGCTTGAGCCGGTGTCCATCATGCTAACGAATACCGAGCTTCATTGGCTACTTGAATGAGCCGAGCAACATTCTCCAGCGGGACATAATATCGTTTGTGGCAGGAGTCGAGGTGATACTCCTCAGCCCCGGCGATGATCTGTTTCCACGAGGATTCCTGCGCCGTGGGGACAAATGATCCGACGGCGATGGCATATTGCAGTCCGTACAAGTGACAAGTGTAATTATGCATGGGGCCATAGTAATCTGAAGGAACTATCATGGCTACATGTGCCCCAGGTTGGCAAAAGATCAAGTTGCCGCCCCACGCCCCCGCGGGACCGGCAATGCTGGCAGCGGAAGAAAAGGTCAGCACTTGCTCTTCAAAGGTCATAGCTTGGGGATGAATGACCTCGTAGCCTGCCCCTTCATAGACATTACGGATCTCCACCTCATTGACCAAGCTACGGACGCCCATTTTTTCACGAGAAACATATAACTTGCGGTGGGGTGCAACCGGCTGGATCTCTAGGCGCTCCCAAAGCTTTTGGCGCAGTTTCAGCAACTCCCCGGCACAGGGGACTTCATCACGGCAGGAGATGAAATAATCGGCTTGGTCAAATTTCACTGGAAATTCACCATCATATTCCAGTCGAGATTCCGCGGACACCCCCAGACAATCCAGAATCGTTCTTTGCCATGGTTCCAAAGTATAAGGAAAGAACAGGGGGTTTATGGATTGCCAGCCCCCAGAGTGCTCAGCAGCCATTAGAATATTTGGCAAAATGTTGAGCATCCACGTGAAGTAGTTTGTGCCCGCCAGTCCATAGGTGACGATGGAGCAGGCGGGCCCCTCCCAGTGGTATGGAGTAGGTAATTGAGCCAAAGCCTTGGTGGCATCCGCAAACTCGATGTGCGGCCAGTGGCTTCGGTAATGTGGGTTTTCGGGCATCGACTCCCGAATGAGGCTTTGATCACGCGACATGATCAAGCTGTAGGAATCTAGTAGTTGGACATCTTTCAATTCCGCAAACCTTGAGGAAGGAGTGGAAAATATTTCCTGTTGTCTATTCTCACCCTCAGCCGTCACAAACGAGAATTCCAGTTCCACGGTCCTTGCAGGTTCAATTTCTTGAATTTGATATTTATTTGCACAGCAGATTTCCTCCAAGCCATGAATCTGGCACACCAAAATTTCTGGTTTGGCACTCGATAACTTCGTAGCTTTTTCGATCAGTGCTTTGGCCCCATCGCTATCGCCCGAGGCAACTTTCTCTTTGAGAGCAACGCGGACTTCCTTGAATTCACTTGTCAAGGTGATCATCTTGGAATGCTCGGCCCGCTCTTTGTCCCCCTGTCGTAGCCATACCTTTCGCTCAAATGCGAGCGCTGGATGCGCGGGAGACTTTTGGCGTAACAGGTCACATGTATCCAAAACGCGCTGGTCCTCCCCCAACAGGAATGAAGTCTCCGCGCACAAGGCCAAAAAATTTGCATCTGCCTGTGCTCGGTTTTCAGGGTCCAAACGGTCCAAGAAACCAATGGTCGTGTCCATTTCCCTGAGTGTGCCGCAGTCAAATACGCGCGATGTTTGCCCCGGAGGAATTGGCAATTCCATAAGGTGACCTTCGCGAATATAGTTTTTCCACCGCTCGTCCCCCTTGTGCTGCACAAGACGCATGCCCACCAAGAGCTTGGTGGCAAACAGTTGTTCCTCTGGGTGAGTTTGGTCTGAAGCACATTTTTCTAGATGATAATGGGCTCGTCTAAAAAACCCGTAATCCGCCAAGGCCAAGCCCCAAAGGGAGTGGGGCACGGTGCCTACAGGTAACTCCTTGGTGGCTTGGTCCAAAAAATGTTCTGCGTCCTCAATGCGCCCCTCGGAAACTAGTTCATAGGCTTGGATGGCCTTTAGATTAGCCCATCCATTCAGCTTCAATCCTTTGCTAGTCTGAAGGGCCAGAATGGCTTCCTTTCTTATCTGTAGCTCCTCCCTGGTGATCATGCCATGCCTTCCTCTCCGGCTTGTCCAGCCTTAGAAAGGAATTCTTGATAATCCGTGACGTAGTCCGCGGGATCATATTTTTCCGATGCCAAGACGAGGATCACGCAATCGGAAGACATACTGGTCATTTGCCGCCACACTAGGCCCGTCAGCAAGACGCCGCGCTCAGGCCGATCCAGCACGACAGACTCTCGAGTAGTGCCATCGTCCAGATCCAATTGAAACGAGCCCGCAACACTGAGGAATAACTGGCTTAAGTTCTGGTGAGCATGGCCTCCCCTTTGGACTCCGGGATCGGGCACATGGTAAATGTAGTAGATGCGCTTGATGTCAAATGGAACGTCATGGGCTGACTCAGCGAAGGACAAATATCCTCTGCTTGCATCCCCCTTGCACTCTAGTTCCAGCCATGAACAACCTTGAACTGCCAGACTCATTGGCACTTGCGAAGTTTAAACCTTGCAAGCTTGTATTCAAACCAATTTGACGCGGGCCACTCCCATGACAAACCTAGGCCGACTACCTAGGTAAGCCACCAAGGGTTGGCTCGGGCCCATTGGATGCAGCGCTGAATGCCTTCCTCAACGGAAATCGTGGCGCTCCAGCCCAATTGTCGCCTGGCCTTTTCTACTCGGGGGATACGATGGGGAACGTCCTCGTAGCCCGGTCCGTAAAACTCACCGGTATCCAAGGGCTCAAGCTTGAGGGTGCTCTCCTTGCCGGCCAGCTTGATGATAAGCTCGTTGATTTCGCGAATGGTCCAAGGTTGATCCTGACCAATGTTGAACGCCTCGCCCACCGCAATCTCCTGACTCGCAGCCTGGACCATCCCCTCGACGGCGTCATCGACATAAGTAAAGCAACGATTTTGCTGGCCTGAATCATACATCAATGGTCGCAACCCATTGAGAACTCGGTGTATACCCCGTGACACGACAAAGATCGGGTTTTGCCGCGGTCCATAGACATTGAAGAAGCGGACAATGGAACAACGGAGCCCCTTGTTCTGGGCTAACGCAAAAATCATATGCTCGCACAGTGCCTTGCTGGTGGCATAACTCCACCTGTCCACCGTCGTGCTGCCCACCACCCGGTCATCCTCTTCGCCCCAAGGCACCTTAGGATTGCGGCCATACACCTCACTGGTGCTGGTGAAGAGCATGCGCACGTCATGGTGCAGTGCCGCCTCCATCACGTGGCGAGTTCCCAAAACATTCACGTCGATGACCTCTAGCGGGTTGTCACAGTAGTGCTGAATGCCAACGATGGAAGATAGATGATAGACTTGAGAGATGTCCGGGGTAATAACTTGGCGAACTTGGTCCACGTTGCAAACGTCCCCATCAATGACCTCCAGTCTGGGATGATCCTTGATGCCTTCTAGATTGCGGTGCTGCATATGCCGAAACGAGTCAAAAATGATGATCCGGTGGCCTTCCTCGCGCAGAAGCCGTTCAGCCAAGTGGCTGCCAATAAAGCCCGCTCCACCGGTGATGACAATCGATTTAGTCCCCCGCATGGCAGTGCCCCCCGATGGCGGTGTAATCAAAACCAGCAGCCTTCACAGACAGAGGGTCAAACCCTAGCCGCCCGTCCAGAAACCAGCAGTTTTCACGGGTCCGCTCTTTGAGTTGGCTTAGGTTGGCAGATCGAAATTCTTCGTGGCAGGAGAGACAAGCCACCACATCCGCCCCCTCCACAGCAGCCTGAATATCCGGGGCAATGGCGGAACCGGTCAATGCCCGGGCTTGATTCTCAGACACAAGTGGATCATATGCTTGAACCTTGCAGCCATGATCTTCCAGCATCTGGATGATCGGCCCAGCGGGTGTGCTGCGTGTGTCGCCGGTATCGTTCTTGAAAGACAAGCCCAAGATAGTCACTCGGGCTTGGGCTGGATCCTTTTGATGTGCGCGCAGGCAGGAGATTACCCGCTGCACAGTGACCGAAGGCATCTGCTCATTAACCGCACGCGAACACTGCGGCGTCTGGAGGTCGATGTCCCGCTGAGCCCCCAAACGGTGTAAAAACCAAGGATCTTTCGTGAGACAATAACCGCCCACACCGATGCTCGGGTAGAGAATGTTGACCCAGTGCTGCCCCTTCGGGAGGCTATTGGCAGCCTTAATAACTTCCATAGCGTCCACCCCGATCGCATCGCTCAACAAGGCAATTTCATTGGCCAGTGCAATGTTCAGATCGATCCACTGGTTGTCGGCCAGTTTGACCAACTCCGCAGTGGTGGGATCCGGGACCACCATGGTCTCCACCCCAAGTGTGCGGGTCCAGAATTCAACGGCCAGCTCACTACTGGCTGTGTTGACCCCTCCGACAACAACAGGAATCCCGTACAACCCCTCAAGCACGTTGCCTTCATCCACGCGTTCGGGTGAAAATGCCAAACCAAAGTCAACCCCAGCCTCCATGCCAGAGGCTTCCTCCAAGATGGGCCGAACCAACTGCTGAGTTGTCAATGGGGGCACCGTGCTCTTGAGTAAAATCAACATTCCCGGCTGCAGCACCTTGCCCAAGCTACGGGTGGCCGATTTCAAATGATCCAAAATAGGACCATGATCCTCATCCAAAGGCGTGCCGACCACAATCAAGACCACATCGGAACTCTTGATCTCAGTGTAATCGGCTGTAACCCTCAAGGTATGACGCTCCTTTGCCCTAGCGAGCACAGCTGCCAAGCCGGGCTCTTCGAAAGGGCACTCACCTGCTTCAAACGCTTGGAGAATTCCCGCAGCCTTGTCGATACCCACAACCGGAAAACCCTTAGAAGCAAGCAAAGACCCCATCGAACCCCCAATGTGGCCGAACCCAATGATTGCAATCGAGACGTCACAGCAATCCCATCGAGCCAGACGTTCATCCGCCTCCAATAGAGTCCAACGGCTCACGCCAATACTCCTTGTTGAACGTTGTTCATTATCGTGGCGGTAATAGGGGCCAGTTCAAGGCAATCGGCTTTTACGGCAAATACAAACTAGAATTATAAAAAGCGGCCGTTTTCAATCCAATACAACAACAATAAAACCCAAATAGGGCTAATTGGGTTATCCCGTCTCAAATCCATCCTTGGCTAGCCAATTAACGGGCGGTTTGTATGTTTGATCAGAAATTAAAAAAATCAATAAAAAAAGCTTAATCCACAATTTCATCCATTTTTCACATAAAACCACTGCAAAAGTGGCGACAAAAAACTAAAAAAGCCTGTAAATATGCAAAATATCCAGAAATCCCAAAATTCCATTCTGCAAGACTCTTTATCATGTTCCTCGTAATGCAGGAACTACTCTGAAAGCAAATATCAATTGGCCCGGAATCTGCTGTGACAATCGACAATAATACTATCAGTATGACAGTCAAGCAGCACAAGGATGTGAAGACTCCGTTCATTTCTGTGGTCGTTCCCACACGCAATCGCGCGGAATTGTTGACCCAAAGCGCCTTGCCCACGGTATTGCAGCAAACGTTTGAAGATTTTGAACTGGTAAATTATAATCATTATCCAGTAATTAAATTCCCAGTTGCAGTATAATGGAAGTTCATTTAATATGGGCTCAAGATAAAAATGGTGGAATAGGTAAAGATGGGAAGCTCCCCTGGCATGTATCAGAAGATTTAAAAAATTTCAAAAACATAACATTGAATTCTACAATAATTATGGGTAGAAAAACATGGGAATCTTTACCATTCAAACCTCTCCCTAATCGTAGAAATATTGTTTTATCAAAAACAAAAAAATTTGATACTAAAACTTTTACAAATTTTGAAGAATGTTTAAATCAACTTGAAAATGAAAATATAGAAAAAATTTTTGTGATTGGAGGCCGATCAATTTATCAATTATTTTATAATCTAGCAGATTATTTACATATTACAAATGTGAAATTAATCAATAAAAATATCAATGAATTTTTT
>CAJWSN010000009.1 GCA_913046175.1 uncultured Opitutia bacterium | reverse complement strand
CGCAGGTGGTGCGGGTTGTTCAAGAGAAACGCAAACCAGATGCGGTCCCGTACGAGTTTCCCCCGGCATGCCCGGCATGTGAAAGCCCCCTTGATAAATTGAAAGGAGACGTTGCCCTGTGCTGCCCCAATTTGTCATGCCCGCCACAGGTTCGACGACGCATCCAGCACTTCGGCTCCAAGACGGCCATGGACATCGACCACCTTGGGCCAGCCATTGTCAACCAGCTCGTCGACCTCGGTCACATCAAGGACATCGCCGACCTCTACTCCTTGCAGGCCTCTGGCCTCGAGGACCTCGAGAAGTTCGGGGAGAAGTCAGCGGAAAACCTCATTGACGCCATCAGGGCCAGCAAGGAGCGGGAGTTGTGGCGACTCCTCCACGGATTGGGCATCCAGCACGTGGGCAGCGGCGTGGCCAAGCAACTCGCCCTCCATATAGGCAGTCTGCAGGCCATCATGGATGCCGGTGTGGAGGAACTGGTTGCCACCGATGAGGTTGGGGTGATCGTAGCCGAAAGCATCCGTCACTTCTTCGCACAGGATAACAATCGACAGATAGTGGAACAGCTTGTCGAAGCTGGCCTGAACACAAAGGATGCCTCCGCTGGCCGGATGGTCGAGGACACGACCTTTTTCGGAAAGACCTTTGTCCTCACTGGCACCCTGAAAAAATACTCCCGTATGGAGGCTGGTGAAATGATCGAGCAACGCGGTGGCAGAATCTCCTCAAGCGTAAGCTCAAAAACCGACTGCGTAATCGCCGGCCCCAATGCAGGGTCCAAGCTAACGAAGGCGCAGAGCCTCGAAATCGAGATCTGGGACGAGACACAGCTGCTCACCGCGTTCGACGGGATGGCTCCCCATCCAGGTCCATCAGAAACAGTACAGGGCGAACTCTTCGAGGAATAAGCTGCAGGCCCGGTGGATGGGCAAGATGCCTCCTATTTGACCGTGTTTTGCCGCAACCGCGATTTTTTTAACACTTTTATAGGCTCGCAGGAGCGAGACACAGGTACAGTCGCCTTCAGAACGAGGGGCGCTGGAGGGCGTTGCGCAACTCCACCTGGAATTCCTGGATGTCCGCTTCCGGGGGCTGAAAACCTTCTTCGGGAGGTACTATCCCCAGTTGTCCATACTGGTCGATATGCCACTCAGCCTTCTTCCCGTTACTAAAAGTCACAGAACCACTGGCTGTAGCACCCGGACGAACCACCTTGTCCACTTCCACCGAGACACCCTTTCCAGATGAAGCCTCTTCTTCCTCCAGGGTGTATTCATCTCCGGGAGGTTCCGGTTGGCCTCCCTCCTCCATGGCTACAGCCTCGTCGAGCTTCTTTTTTTTCAAGGCTTTTAAACGAAGTTCCTGATCACTGACCAAAAAACGGACATCCATGAAGGTCAGGTTCATCTCAAACTCCTCCTTGAGGAGTTTCTGGATGTCGGAAAGACCCTTCCCCTCCTCCACCCAGGAACCCAACCTGGCTCTTTGTTCTGATGTCAACTCCATCATCCCTGGATGGTCAATCCATCGACTGGGTCAGTTGCAACTGGAGGTATTCCACGGTACGCTTCACGGACTCCTCCAGTTCCATGCGGTTCTCCACGGTTGTACATGCATGGATTACTGTTCCATGATCCCTTCCACCAAAAGCTGCGCCAATCTCCTTGAGAGACATATTTGTCAACAGGCGGCTCAGGTACATGGCAATCTGTCTTGGGAATGCAATATTGTTGGGGCGTCGCCTGCTGACCATGTCGGCCAGATGCAGATGGTGATAGTCTGCAATCTTCTTCTGTATCTTTTCCACAGTAATCGTCTGCCGGGCCTCTTCCTGAAGAATATCCTGCAGCAAACGCTCCGCAACCGTTATATCCAATGGCTTTTTTTCCAGCTCCACGTAGCTAGCCACACGAACCAGGGCACCTTCCATACGTCGTATGTTCCGGGTGACACGCCTGGCTAGAAATTCCAAAACATCCGAATCCAAAAGGACACTCAACGCCTCCGCCTTCTTTGACAGGATTGCCATTCGTGTCTCCAGGTCAGGTGGCTGGATGTCGACCACCAAGCCCCATTGAAAACGTGAAACCAACCGGTTCTCCAACTTGGCAATCTCGTTGGCCGGCCGATCACTGGATAGCACAATCTGCTTTTGTGACTCAAAGAGCTCGTTAAAGGTATGGAAAAACTCCTCTTGAATTCGCTCCTTCTCGGCGAGGAAGTGGATGTCGTCAATCAGAAGCACATCCACCTTTCGATAGCGGTTTCGAAAACGTGAAAACGTTCGTTCCTGAATGGCGTGAATAAATTCGTTTGTGAATTTTTCAGAGGACACATAGGCAACGCGTAGCTCGGGGTGCGCTTCCTGAACCTCTTGCGCAATAGCGTGCATCAGGTGTGTCTTGCCGAGTCCTGTTTCACCGTAGAGAAAAAGCGGGTTATAGGACTTCGCAGGTTCTTGGGCCACGGCCATGCAGGCCGCATGGGCAAACTGGTTGCCAGGACCAACTATAAAGTTGGGGAACGAATTCTTGGGGTTTACATGGCTGAGATGTCGAGACTTGGATTGCGTCCTTGCACCACGGTCAAATAGGGCGGGGCCATGGCTTTGGCCCAAGCGTGTACCGGGGTCTGGTGACCCCAAGTCGAGCCGGCTCTGTTTGCTCGTGCCCACATTTTTTTCGGATGCCGCAACCGTAACCGTGACGAGAATTGGTTTGCCCGTAACCTCTTCAACAACGCGACGGATCAGGTTCAGATAGTTATCCTCTATCCAGATTGCGGCAAATTCATTGGTGGCTTCCAGTATCAGGCTGTTCTCCGTTTCCGACAAAGGGTTCAATTCCTTAAACCACGTATGATACACATCTTCGGAAAGAAGGTTCTTTAATTCGGAAACAACCTTTTCCCACTTGTCTGTCCCTAGTATCGTGGAACTCATGGATTCTGGGAAATTCTCATTATTATTCACAAGGATTTCAAGGCCACGGTCTGGAAGAGCTCATGAACCGATAAAAAACACGTGTCGCTAAACCACCAAAAATTGGCGGCTTTTAACCCGTTGTGTGGCACATTCTGCTTTTTCATTCGACAATTCAGACGTTCAATTGGCTTGTTTACTGGGATCAGGGTGATCTTAAGTCCTCGGGATTAGTTTTTCTGGTCTGTGATAGCAGAGGTCGGCAATTCCTTGAATGTTGTTGACCTCATGATGGTGTGTAAAATTTTCTTTCCCAAGAAATCGGCTTTTCTCGAAACCTTGCAAGGGGAACTTGCTAACAACTTGTAAACATTGCCCTGAAGATAACTTTTTGAGGAAATTTCTTGCCTATTTTGTGTGATCCAAGCACGTCGAAAAATTCGCATGATTCCTTGTCTGGGAGAGAATGTGATTCTGAATTTCCAAGAGAAATGGCCCGGTGGATTTTCACGGCTACAAAAAAAAGTGGGGGTGGAGAGGCCCAAAAAAATTTAACTTCCTGTAGCATTCACGTTCAGGTTTTCGAATCGTCTTTTTCGTCCAGTTTTTCGAGCAACCGGTCGTTAAACTCCTTGGCTGAATCATTTCCGGAAAGCTTCTGGGCCTGCACCATGGCCGCCACCTCCACCAATCGGGCCATATCCCTCCCCGGACGAACAGGAATCTCCATGTGGGGAACTTTCACCCCGAGAATTTCCTCATAGTTTTGCCCCAAGCCAGTACGCTCCTCATCCATGCCCTGCTTCCAGTAGGTAAACGTAATCATAAAGTCGATGCGCTTTTCCTGACGAACGGCACGAATACCAAAAAGGTCCCGTATGTTAATAATCCCAATTCCACGACACTCCATAAAGCCCCACCAGCGCATGTCGGGAATGCAGCCAATCAAGTCATGCTCACTAAAAAGGCGGATGTCCACCATGTCATCAGCAACAAGACTGTGGTTGCGCTCAATGAGGGCCAAGGCACATTCGCTCTTGCCCACACCACTCTTGCCCCGGATCAGGGTGCCAATGCCACGAATGTCCAGCAACGTACCGTGCATGGTTAGACTTGGCGCCAGTTTCTCCTCCAGCAGGACGGTGGCCTGGGTAACAAAGTTATTGGAGCCAAGCGGGGTCCGGATAAGCGGAATCTGGAACTCCTCGGCAATGTTCTTCATTACGTCTGGAGGGTTCGTGCGCCTGGAGATGATTATACACGGAATGTCATGCTCCGCAATAACCCGCAACACCCGTTCCTGCTCGTCAAGGGGAAGGTCTTTGAAGTAGGCCGTCTCCCCCGCACCAAAAAGCTGAATGCGCTTGTTGGCAAAAAACTTGAAATGTCCGATCAATGCAAGAGCCGGACGATTTACACTTCGTTCACCGATTATTTTCTCCAGACCCGCCTCCCCGGCGACAATTTCCAGACTCAATTCCTCTTGGAAGGATTCATAAAACTCCCGAACCGAGATACTGTCTCGTCGTTTGACTTTGGACTTTTGAGGCATTCGGGGAGGAGGATAAGCGAAGATTCGTTGAAAAAGGGAAGGATCAGGGAGCGAAGCAAAACCTTTGGGGACTGACAATCCTTTTTCAACGGTCCGCAAGATGGGTTCAATTTACCTATGGAGAACGCGAGCGAGACAGTGCCTGCATTCGAGTTTCCACCTCGGCAAGGGCATCCAGCACAATGGATTCCGTCAACAATTCCGGCAATTCAATAGGATTTCCTTCATCCGGGACATAAATTACATTAAAGGGAATAGCTATGCGTTGATGTTCTCGCAATGCCCGGGCAATCGCCGAACCCTTCTTGGTCCAGTCTGCCTTCAGGGGAACCACCCCCAGTTCAGCAAAACGCTTGGATATTCTGTCTGAAGATAAGGCCAATCGCTTGTTTGACTGACAGGTTGGGCACCAACGAGCGGTGAAATCAATATAAACAGGCTTTCCCTCATCAAGGAGGGCCCTTGCCATATCGGGAGACCATGTCGTCCAAGACAGGCCCTTGCCTGCAGCCGTTGCCAACCCACCCGGATTGTCACGCGCGGCAATCAGTTTCCGCAACTCCCCAGCCTCCACTTTTTCAATGGGCGCATCCACGGATAAATGGCTTATCCCGGACTTCATAAGGGTACTTTCATTCAGGAATAGAATCCCCTTTAATCGGCCGTTGGCCTCCTTGATTTCCTCATTAAAATACTCCGCCAACGACATTCTCAGGTAGGTTCTGCCATCCGCACCACTCAGTTCCTGTGGCAGGGATGGGTCCGCCAGCGCAAGCTCCGTAAAAAAATATGCGTCCTCGTAATCAGGTTCAACCGCACCAGTCTCTGAAGAAGCCTCAGGAAATCCCCAGGCAATTCCGCCAAGAAAAATCAGTGCGGCAATTCCCCTGGCCCATGCCTGCCGTGCCCAACGGCCGTAAATCCAGCCTGCCAAACCGACAAGGACGATCGAGAAAAGCAGTTGCAGGAACGCATCCCCATCAATTTGCCCGGCAACCGTCCAGAGCAGATAAGCAACCGTTGCGTAAAGAAGAAACGCCATGGACTGCTTGAACGTCTCCATCCAAGGCCCCGGCCTTGGAAGCTTTTCAACCCATTGCGGAAAAAAGGATAGTAAAAGATAGGGCAGCGAAAGACCCAGGCCCATGACGGTAAACACCCCCAGTGAGGAGGCTGGGGGCAATGCGATGGCCGCTGTCAAGGCCGGGGTAAGAATGGGAGCTGCACAGGGTGTTGCCACCAGGGTCGCCAATACACCGGAAAAAAATGCTCCGCTCAAACCGCCTTTCGTGCTCAGTTTTCCGCCCACTCCCATTAATGAAGCACCCACCTCGAAAAGACCGCTCAAATTCAGGGCAAAAATAAAAAGGACCATGGTCAGGACAAAAACGAAACGAGGATCCTGAAGCTGGAAGCCCCAACCAAGCTCTTTCCCCCCCGCACCAACCACGATTAGAATCCCGGCAAGAATCCAGTAGGAAACCAGGACGCCGCCCGTGTAGACAAACCCGTGCATTGCAATTTGCCTACGGTCCTCCCCGGCCTGATTGACAAAGCCCATGATTTTCAGGCCGATCACTGGAAAGACGCAGGGCATCAGGTTCAGGATTGCCCCTCCGATGAAAGCCATCCAGAGGACTTTCAGGGAAATGGCAGGACGCGGCTTGGTACCCCCGGCCTGGTCCGTTCGGGGCTTGCGGGAAAACTCGAGGACCATGGATTCCCCATCATGCAAAGCCCGGGCCTTTAACCCCGCATCCTTCTGTGGCCAGTTCTTACGTGTCTGTTCAAAAGCCAATGCAATCGCGTCGTTCACGCTGGAATCCTCGCCCACAGGGAGTTCCAGGGTTAAATCCTTGTCCCCAAACAGGCATTGCTTGTCCGAGCAGACCGTCCACGAAACATTTGCTTTCAATGTAACGCTTCCCTCTCCCACTTGCATTGGTGGGGTTATCTCCACCATGAGAAACACCTCCTTTTCATAGACATAGTTCATCAACCCCTGGAGAATGTGGCGCTCCGGTGCAGGCCATTGGATTTGACCAGCGGAGAATCCCTCCGGCAAATCCCAGTCAATCTCAGGTTTGGCACCGGCAGCCCCTGGATTTTTCCAGTAGGCATGCCACCCCTCATCCATTTTGAGCCGGGCAGCCACCCAGAACGACTCACCCGGCACCACAACTTTCGTCTCACTCACAAGGGAAGGCGTCAGATGAGGATCGTTGCTTGCCGAATCAAAAAAGTCCTGGCCCCTGCATGGATTCAAAAACAGGCCCAGAATAATAAAAGAAAGCGGCAATTGAACTTGATTTTGCATGAACCGTATAAACTTTGAAAACACGATCATCTAACACGCATTTTCCCGAAATGCAATTTTCGCTTTAGTCTGGACTTGGGCCGATCCTTCGCAACCTTGTACCCCCCCGACCCAATATTCCAATGCATGCCAACTCCTGCAGGCCCTGCCCGGTAAAGAGACATGGTCCCTTGCTTTTGTCAGTCATTCTGTCGGGGTGCATCACTCGGGGTCCCCTCCCTGAAGCACCCGGCATTGACCTTCCTGATCAATGGGAGGCCACACTGGGGAACCCTGACGCCTCCTTTATACTCGATTTATCGGATGTTCGTGTTTCTGCCTTTGACTTTTCCACAACCCCCATTCCTGAACTTATTCAGGAGGCCCTTGAACAAAGTCCATTCCTGCAATCCACCCAGGCGCTCGCCAAAGCGAACTCGGCAGGGGTTGAGGTCATCCGTGGCCAACGCCGACCGCGTGTATTGGGACGATTTCAGGTCAACCGACAAAAACAAAACCTCGGTTCAAACCCCACTTTTGGCAGATTATTCGGAGGAGGAACCTTCATTTTTGAGCACTACACAAGTGATCTGGCCCTAAACTGGGAGATCGACCTGTGGGGAAGGTTAAAAGATCTTGAAAATGCCGCAGTAGCGGACTTTGAAGCCGCCCAACAAGACCTGGAGGCCGCACGCCTGTCCATTGCGGCACAGGTTGCCCGCGCATGGATCTCCCTGACCGGGGCAAATCTAAGGCAGGAGCTCACTGCCGGAATGGTCAAGAGTCACGAAGCCAACCTCGCCATCATAGAGAACCGTTTCCAGCAGGGGTTGGCCAGCGCCCTCGACCTTCGGCTCACACAGGCCAGCCTTACAAGTGCACGTGCCAGCCTTGAAAGCCAGGCGCGCATGAAAGCGAAGGCAGGTCGACACCTTGAGACCCTCCTGGCCCGGTACCCTTCAGGCAGGGTTGCCCCCGGTCAAGACCTGCCCAAAACGGGAACAAGGATTCCTGCGGGACTTCCAGCAAAGCTCCTGGCACAACGGCCCGACATCCAGTCCGCACATCAGCGTCTGCGCGCTGCCGGGTTTCGGGAACGTGAAGCAGGAAAAGGGTTTCTTCCCAATATCAGCCTCACCGGCGCTTCCGGTACCGCCAGCCAAAACATCCGCGAACTGACTGATTCCAGTTTCTCTTCCTGGAACCTGCTGGGCAACCTGGCCCAGCCCATTCTTGATGGTGGACGCATCCGTGCACGTATGCGACAGACCCAGGCTTTCCGTGAAAAAGCTGCTGCCGATTACCGTTCCACCCTCCTGAATGCCCTCCGCGAAGTTGAAAACACCCTCGATGCAGAGGGGCATCTAACCCGGGAGGAATCAGCCTTGCGTCAAGCCGCAGATGAATTCGCACAGGCAGAAACATTGGCATGGGAACGCTATCGCAAAGGCTTGGCGGACATCATCACCACTCTCGAGGCCCAACGACGGGCCAACGAGGCGCGGGCCCGACACTTGGCCATAAAGACCGAGCGCATCCATAACCGTATCCAGCTTCACCTGGCCCTCGGTATCAAGTTGCAGGGGCAGGATGCACAAGCCCCCTAGAACCTCCATTTATATTAGAACCTCTCGATCAGCCATCCAATATGCGTGTATACATTCCCATCTTTTTCCTTGCCCTCGCCTCCATCGGTTATCTAGGGCTCACCAAGTGTAAACGGACCCGCCCCGCAAAAACTCCTGAAAAAACCATTCCCATCGTTGAAACCCATACCGTTCAGCCTGAAACAATCCAACTTCATGTTGAAAGCCAGGGCACCGTCCAGGCCTCCATTCGTGGTAGTCTTAATATGGAGGTTTCCGGGAAAATCATCTCCACCGGGCCCGCCTACCAAGTCGGTGGAAACTTCCAAAAAGGCGATGTCCTCCTCACCCTGGATTCCCGTGACTACGAAGCCAGGAAGGCCCAAGCGGATGCGAACCTTTCGAGGGCGCAACTGGCCCTTATGGAGGAAGAAGCCCGGGGCGAGCAGGCCCGGAAGGAATGGAATTCCGCCGGGAAAGGTTCCACTGCCATCCCTCCCCAACTCGTACTCCGCAAACCCCAGCTTGCCCTTGCCCAGCACGAACTCAACGCAGCAAGGCAGGCTGCGGACATCGCTGCGCTCAACCTGCAACGCACCAAGCTTCTTGCCCCTTATGACGGTGTCCTCACCGAAAAGCTGGCCGATATTGGCCAGGTCGTGGCCGGTGGTCCGGCCACACCCGTTGCCAAAGCCTATAGTTCCAACATCCTTGAGGTCCTTCTTCCCGTCTCCTCACGTGAAATCACCTTCCTTGAAGTCGAGAAAAAACCACCTGTAGAAATCCGGGCTGAGATTGGCGGACAGACATGGACGTGGAACGCCTATATTGATCGAGATGCAGGCTACATTGATTCACAGACCCGGTTCCACAATCTGGTCGCCCGCATAAACCGGGACAAGGCTGAACCCGGACAGCCCAAGCTTCAGCCTGGCCAGTTCGTCACCGCCACCATCCGGGCCAGAAATGTGCCCAACCTCTACCGCGTCCCCCGCCAGACCCTGGTTGAAGCATCCACCCTTTTTATTGTCTCAAAGGAGAACACCCTCCAGAAACGCAGGGTTGGCGTGTTGCACAGCCTGGATGATGAAATCCTTGTCAGGGATGGTCTAAGCGCTGGTGACACGCTCTGCCTCACACGGCTCCAGTTCATGAACACCGGGATCAAGGTCCGAAGAATGACCGACCAGGCCGTCCAGGAAACCTTGCCCTCGAAACCTTAACTGAACTGGACCCTCCTCATGATTCGCTGGTTCGCCAATAACGGCATAGCTGCCAACCTCCTCATGGCCTTCATTGTCGCCGGGGGGATCTTCTCCATCAAAACAGTCAAGATGGAGCTGTTCCCGCATTTTACCCTCGGGCGAATCAACATCACTGTCCCCTATCCAGGTGCCACGCCGGTAGAGGTGGAGGAAACAATCTGCATGCGCATTGAGGAAAAAATCCAGGATCTTGACGGCATCAAGAAACTAACCTCCGCAGCCTCGGAAAACTTTGGGACCGTCTCCATTGAGGTGGAGCGTGGATATAACGTCACTGAACTTCTTGACCGGGTAAAGACGCGGGTCGACTCCATACATACATTTCCTGAATTGGCGGAAAGGCCCACAGTGGAGGAGGTCCTGATCAAGCGCGAGGTACTTTCCATTGCAATTCATGGACCCGCAGACGAGATCACGCTCAAGGAACTTGCCCATCAGGTCAGCGATGAACTGGTTCTGATTCCCGGCATCAGCCAGGTAAGCGTGGCTTCCAAGCCCTATGAAATTGCCATCGAGGTTCCGGAAAACAAATTGAGGGAACACCGGTTGCGTTTTGAGCAGGTGGTCCGGGCAATCCGTAGTTATTCCATGGACCTTTCAGGCGGGTCAATTGAGACCAAGGGGGGTAAGATACTCCTTCGCACCAAGGGACAGGCTTACTTTCGTGACCAGTTTGCCGAAATTCCAATTCTGGCCAGCGTAGATGGGTCCCGCCTTCTTCTGGGTGAAGTCGCCACAATTTCTGACGGCCTTCAGGACGTGAGGGTGGAAGCCACCTTTCAGGGGCAGCCTGCATCTTTTCTGCGGGTTTTCGAGGTCGGCAACCAAAGTCCCCTCGACATCAGCAACAAAGTTCGGGAATACGCCAAAAACAAGCAGGTGAACCTTCCCGATGGTCTCAAAATCTCAATCTGGAGCGACGTCTCCTTCTACCTCAAGGCCCGACTCAACATGCTGGTCGAGAATGGTCTGCTTGGGCTTCTTCTTGTTTTACTCATCCTGACCCTTTTTCTTCGCCCTTCCCTTGCCATCTGGGTCAGTATTGGGATCCCCGTGTCCTTTCTCGGTACTTTCTTTGTCCTGCCCTTTCTGGGCATGACCATAAACCTAATTTCCCTATTCGCCTTCATCCTTGTTCTGGGCATCGTTGTCGACGATGCAATCGTCGTCGGTGAAAGCGTCTTCACCCGTTTCCAAAAAAAAGGCCCAGGTGTTGAGTCTGCCATCAAGGGGGCACAGCAGGTCGCAATGCCTGTTACTTTTGCCATTCTGACTTCCATTGTCGCCTTTATCCCCATCCTCTTTATCCCCGGTTTCCAGGGTAAATTCCTCGTTCCCATCCCGCTCATTGTCATCCCCACCCTCCTCTTCTCCCTCTTGGAGTCCAAGCTTATCCTGCCCTACCACTTGTCCCTCTGCAAGGTGGGGCATGGACAAAGGGAATCCCTCAACCCAATCCTGCGATTGCAGCGCAAGGTTGCGGATCATCTCGAGAAATTCATCGAGAAATTCTACCGTCCCACACTGGACATATGTCTGCGCAACCGCTACGCAACCTTTGCACTCTTCGTTGCCCTGCTGGCGCTCACCATCGGGGCTGTCAAAGGTGGATGGATTCGCATGATGCGTTTCCCCGCCGTGCCTTCGGACTACATCTTTGTCACGCTCCAGATGCCAGACGGCACCAGTTTTGAACAAACAAGTGCCGCAACCGAACAAATGGAGGACGGTCTTAAGAAATTGAAAAGAGAACTCCAGGCGGAGGGCCACGGAGATCCGTTCAAGCACATTTTCCGCATAACCGGAAGCACCCCGTTTGGAGGGGGAGGCCCCATGAACAATCAAGGAGGGCCCAATGACAGTCACGTTGGCCAGATGATTGTGGAACTACAAAAATCTGAAAAACGTGAGCTGACCGCACCAAAACTTGCCGCACGCTGGCGAAAAACCATTGGTGAAATCCCGGGGTTGCGCTCCCTCGACTTTAAAGCAACAGCCGCCGGAAGAGCCGGCAAGCCCATTGAAATTGAACTTGCCGGCAAAGATTATGACCAGCTCCTTGGGGCAACAGCAGATGTAAAGGCCTTCTTACGCACCTATCCCGAAATCTTCAGCATCTTTGACTCCCACGCCAGCGGTAAACAGGAAATCCAACTGAAGCTTAAGCCTTCAGCAACACTTCTCGGTATCACCGAAGCTGACCTCGCCCAGCAAGTTCGTCATGCGTTCTATGGGGCCGAGGCTCAACGAATCCAGCGAGACCGCGAGGACATACGGGTCATGGTCCGCTATCCAAAGGCCGAACGTACCTCCCTCAGTAGTCTGGAAAACCTGCACATCCGCACTCCGGACGGACATGAAATTCCATTTTATGAAGTTGCCGAGGCCCAATTTGGCGAAGGCTTTTCCACAATAAACCGCACCAACCGACGGCGCACCATCCTGGTGTCTGCAGACCTCGACAAGACCAAGGGCGACCTCGAAGCCATAAATCAAGCCACGGTCTCCAGTCTGCTCCCTGCGATCCGGAAGGACTATCCAGGTGTCATCTGCAGCATTGAGGGGGAATCCCTGGAGGCCAAGGAAGGCAACAAAACCCTGGGCAACGCGTTCCTTCTAGCGCTGCTCACCATGTATGCCCTCATGGCCATCCCCTTCCGGTCCTATGTGCAACCCCTCATTGTGATGTCCGTGATCCCATTCGGATTGGTAGGCGCCGTCTTCGGGCACTGGGTTTTCAATCAACCCCTCAGCCAACTTTCCCTTTACGGTATCGTTGCCCTCGCCGGTGTGGTCGTCAACGACAGTCTCGTCCTGGTCGACTACATCAACCGATGCAGGAAAAAAGGGGATTCCCTCCAGAAGGCAGTCCGTGAAGGTGGTGTGGCTCGTTTCAGGCCCATTCTGCTCACCTCATTGACCACCTGCGCGGGACTGACTCCAATTCTACTTGAAACCAGCCTGCAGGCCCAGTTCCTCATACCCATGGCAATCTCATTGAGCTTCGGGGTTCTTTTCGCTACCTTTATCACCCTCCTCCTGGTTCCATGCATCTACATCATGCTTGAGGACCTGCGCAAACTCATGCGCATAAATAAGGAAACCCGTAGTCCAACAAAAACACCTCTGGAAATCCAAGGTTAGTCAGGGGTCAGGCTCAACGCCCCCCTAGTTTTCGGCGAAGCCACTTTCAAAAAGAGCCTCAAGCTCTGCCAGGACTGCCTCGCAATCCTCACCTTCCGCCGTAAAGTGCAGGACTGAGCCATTGCCCGCCGCCAACATCATCAAGCCCATGATACTTTTGCCATCAACCACCTCGTCGTCTTTTTCTACGTATATATCAGACCTGAACCGATTGGCAATCCGAACAATCATTGCCGCCGGACGAGCGTGAATACCCATATCGTTCTTGACCGTCAATGACTTGGTCATCTTGGACGAGGCACCCGTCTGGTCTGTTTCTGGCATATAGTTAGGAAAATGGGTGAAGTTGTTTCCCCTTATGGGATTCTTTTAAGAATTCGTCAAGTGCAGGGTTGGAAATCTGGCAGAGCCCCGCGAGAATCTGGCCTTCTGCTTTTTTGAATCCAGCGATGAAAAATTACTGGACCTCTTCCGGAATAACATCCTGCTGGTGTCGCCAAAGCTTCGTATAAGGCCCCTCCCTCTCCAGTAGTTTTTCATGACCTCCCTGCTCCAGAATCTTCCCTCCCCCGAGGACCACGATACGGTCTGCATCCCGCACGGTTGAAAGTCGGTGCGCAATCACAAGGGTCGTCCGGTTCCGGAAAAGCTCCCGCAAGGCGGCCTGAATTTGCCGCTCCGTAATGCTGTCCACACTGGAGGTGGCTTCATCCAGTATAAGCACCGGTGGATCGCGAAGAAAAACCCGGGCAATGGTGAGGCGTTGCTTTTCGCCCATGCTAAGGCGAATTCCACGTTCCCCAATAAGGGTGTCCATACCCTGTGGAAGACGCTCCACAAAATCCCAGGCCCGAGCGAAACGAAGTGCACTGATAAGTTCGTCGTCGCTGGCGGCTTTCTTTCCAAAACGCAAATTTTCAGAGATGGTCGTGTCAAACAGGAAGGGTTCCTGCGGAACACTTCCAATATGCGAGCGAAGTTCCTGGAGATCAACCTGCCGAACATCAGTCCCGTTGAGGGTGACTGCGCCCGCACCCACATCGTAAAAACGGAGGATGAGGTTGGCAATTGTGCTTTTGCCTGCACCGGTATGCCCGACAAGGGCTGTTACAGTACCGGGTTGAAGGGTAAGGTCCAAACTCTCTACAACCGGAGCTCGATCGGGATACTGAAAGCTGACGTCTTTAAACTCGACGCAAATGTCTCCAGTAGGAAAACCCACTGCAGCAGGTGCGTTTTCGATGGTGATGGGATGGTCGAGAATCTCGAAGACACGGTCTCCGGAGGCCTTGCCCTCACTAATCATGTTGTTGAGGCTGTTGAGCTGACGAACCTCCTGATAGAACATGGGAGAGTAAAAGAGGAAGGCAAAAAACTCCCCAAGGGTGAAGCCCTGCTTGCCAGTTGCCAACAGATACGCCCCAACGCCGACAACACCGACATAGCCGAGATTCGTTACAAAGTTGGTTATGGGACTGTGGCGCGCCCACTGGAACATGGCCTTAAGAGTCTTCTGCCGAAGGGTCTCGCTCTTTTCGTGGAAGCGTTGTTTCTCACGCTTCCGCAGGGCAAATGCATGGATCAGGCGGTTCCCTTGAATATCTTCAATAAGGTGACTGTTAAGAAGGCCTGTCGCATCCCGCACGTCACGCCAGTTCTTTTGCCGTGCCTTGAAATACCGTCGGCCCAGGATAAAGAGAATGGGCAATGGCAAAAAGACCACCGTACCCATAAGCGGCTCCTGGGAAAACATAACCACAAAGATACCAAGGATGGTGAGCAGGGCAATGACCCCCTGCTCTGTGCCGTCGAGGATAGCTCGTTCAACACTGGCCACATCCTCTATGACCCGAGAAGCCACATCCCCACTTTTTCGTCGGTCGTAAAAGGAGACCGGAAGGTCAAGGAGCTTGGAGTGGAGGTCCCGTCGAAGATCAAGCAGAACCTTTTGCTCCACAGTATTGTTAACAAGGATACGCAACCCATTGAAAACCTCGCACAGGAGGTAGGCCAACGCAATGGCCAGCATCCCCCAGCCAAGGGTCAGGAGGTTGACTTTCGCCGCACTTCCTTCCGCGCCCTCAGTCACCAGGTTGTCAATGACATGGCGGATCACTTGCGGCACGAATATCGACAGCAACGTCATACACGCCGCCAACGCAATAGTAAGGTAGAACAAGCCCTTGTACTTGAAAAGATAGCCGGAAACTCGCCAGATGGTTTTCATGTTGTCAGGGTTGCGTCGTGAGAACTTTTGAGGTTGCTTCAATGAATGCCTCCCACACAAAGGCAAACCCATAAAGGCCTGGACTTTTGAGTTACGTGCAGAATCTTTCAATCGGCAATCGGGATTTTCCTCAACAGGAACAGGTCGTCAGTCTTCACGAATGAAGAGCCCACATCTTTTCCAATAGCCATGAATGAATCTGATCCCAGCCCAACCGGAGCCATCCTTCGTGATCTACCCTCCCCCTACATGCCTCACAAGTGCGGGCTTCTGCACCTCCCCCGCTTTCTTGCCAAGATTCGCAAGCATCTGGATGGCAAGCTTCCGAAGAGTTACCAGCGCAATTTCACGAAGGGGTTTGACGGCTTCCTTTGCCTGCACCTCGGGGTCGACCCGGAGGAGGTCATTGGGATCGTCCGGGACAACGCGGACGTGGAGGAGGTCAATCGTCAGTTGATAAAGCTTTTCCCCGATGACCTGCGCGTCCATGTCTGGAACCGCAAACTCGTGCAGATGGGCATGAGTGAGATGGGCCGTGAATCCCTGATGGACACCAAGCGGAAGATGGGGATAGAGGATCGAGATGAGTTGATCTCATTCGCAGACATGATTGAAATCGACGAGGGCAGGATTGACTGACCCTTGATGGTCGCGTCCATGGAACTGCGCAGAGGCTAGGAGGATTTCCTTTTCTTCTTGGCCGGGGCCTTTCTCACACGCCGCTTTCGGACGGTCGTCTTGGGTTTCTGCTTCTTTGGGGCCTTGTTGAAACCAAAACAATCCAGAAAGTAGATCAGCCGGTCACGCAGGTCCTTGCGTTCCACGATCTGGTCGATCAAGCCCCGATCCAGAAGAAATTCCGCAGTCTGGAACCCCTCTGGCAAATCCTGCTGTGTGGTTTCCTTGATCACACGTGCCCCGGCAAACCCGATAAGCGCCCCTGGTTCAGCAAGGATGAGATCCCCAAGGGAGGCAAAGCTTGCCATAACGCCAGCCATGGTGGGATTCGTCAAAACGGCAATATATGGAATTCGCTTTTGTCCCAAACGACCGAGTGCGGCGCTAGTTTTTGCCATCTGCATGAGGCTCAGGATGCCTTCATACATACGGGCACCACCGGAGGCGCAAACGATGATGACCGGCACATCGTTCTCCACGCCATATTCAATCGTCCGGGTGATTTTTTCGCCAGCAACTGATCCCATACTGGCCCCAAGAAATCGAAAATCCATGACTGCGATGGCAACTGTTATTCCCCCCATATCCCCGATGCCACGCATGACCGAATCCTTGAGCCCTGTTTTCTTGCTGTGTGATGCCAACTTGTCCTTGTACGACGCCACTCCGCTAAAGTCGAGCGGGTCCATGGATTTCATGTCCGCATCAAGTTCCCTGAAGGAGCCCTCATCCATAAGGGATTCTATCCGATCGGGCCCGGGAAGCGGGAAATGATAACCGCTTTCCGGCACGACCATCAGGTTCTGTTCCAGTTCCTTGGAATAAACGATCTGTTTACTCGTAGGATCCTTGACATAAAATCCTTCCGGTACGCGGTCCCGTTCCTTGACTTGGACAATGGAATATTTTTTTCCAAAAAGCGCCATCTTATGACTGTAGATTATCCATGCCCAAGCGCCACCATGTCAAGATTCACTGCCCCGGCATCCCGAAGTACCAAGGCACAGGCGTTGAGGGTTGCCCCAGTGGTGAAGACATCGTCCAGGACCACGTAGCGGTTATGGGGGTCAATGGTCGTTTCTTTTCGCAGGGCAAATGCATCCCGCAGGTTTTCCCTTCGTTGTTGTCGGGAAAGACGGGTTTGGCTCCCTGTCCAGCGCACCCGACGGAGAAGATTTTCCACACGTGTACCCGGAACCAGCCGTGAAAGCATCCTGGCCAGCAACTCACTCTGGTTGTATGAGCGCTGCAGGTGACGCCATGGATGCAACGGTACGGGCACAAGCGTCGCACCGGTCAAATATTCCTGGAGCCCAGGAGACATCAACACCACGGCAACCAAATCCACCAGTGCAAATGTACCTTTTTCGTATTTCAAGGAATGGATCAAGGCCCGCATTGGACCGTGTAAATGAAACACTGTCTTTCCCTCATTGTAACTTGGCTTGAGCTCAAGGCAATTGGGACAGGCCCGAGGACCTGAAACCATGCCCTGATATGGAATCCCGCATAAATAACAACAGGGCGACCGGAAGAGTTCCACCTCGAGAAAACAGGATGGGCAAAGATGCCGCAGTTCACCGTCATCAGGAATCATGCACCCGCAAGTTAAACAGTCCTGGGGATAGAGCAGATCAAGAAACCCATGGCCCAGTCGCAAAATCGACTGCAGGATTGTGTTATTAAATTTTAATAAAATACCTTCTCCAAGCATAATCCACAAGCAGGAGCTGTGTAAATTACCTGCACTCGCTTGCGGTTTTCAAGAAGATACTTCATTTCATCAGGGGCCACCCTCCCCAGACCCACATTGTAGAGGGTGCCCACAAGGCGACGAACCATCCTGTACAGGAAACCGCTGCCATCCACGACAAAGTCAAGCCGGCGTCCACGCTTGCGAATCTCAAGTTGCCTCAAATCCTTTACAGGGTTTTCATCCGGGCTGCTGCCCGTCGCGGAAAAGGCCGTGAAGTCATGGATGCCGAGCAGTAATTCCGCGGCAAACCGCATGTCATCTACATTTAGCGGGCCGCAGTTCAAGGACCAGCAATAACGTGTCTCGAATGGGTTTGCCTGCCCCTCGCAGGCACGGTAAATGTAGCGCTTTCCCGTGGCTGAGTGAAGGGCGTGAAATCCACCGGGCACCCGACGAAGGCTCTTGAGCTGTATCCCGATCGGCAGTTCACTCCTGAGCGCACGATAAAAAGCGTCGGGTGGATGGCTCCACGCTGCGTCAAAATGGAAAACCTGATGCTTGGCGTGTACACCGGAGTCCGTACGCGCACTCCCATGGATTCGAAGGGGGCCCTTTAGAATCTCCGCAAGCCGGGACTCCAGGATATCTTGAATCGTGTTTCCACCGGGCTGGCTTTGCCATCCCTCAAACCCCGTCCCGTCATAGGCACAAATTCCTTTCCAGCGGCTGGCTTGAGCGGATTCAGGTTTCCTCTTCATAATCTACAGGGCCCGGGCTGCCGGAGGCCCATTCACGCTGTTCCAGAAAATCCTGCAGGATAAGGGTTGCCGCCCCGGAATCGATCTGGCCCGATTTCCTTGATGTTTTCTTCCCAAAGGCACGGAAATCGGCCTTGACCCTTGATGTGGACAAACGCTCGTCAAACTTGTGAACCGGAAGACCAAGCCTCTTTTTTAGTCCGTTTACAAATTCATCCACCTCCTGGGTGCGTCGTCCTGCTTTACCATCCATGTGCAGCGGGTAACCAACGACGATCTCTGCCACACGCCGCTCACGTGTGATGTTTCCTATCGCCTCAAACAACTCTTGCCCGTTGTGGTTGACGATCGGATCGATTGGAACCGCC
>CAJWSN010000008.1 GCA_913046175.1 uncultured Opitutia bacterium | reverse complement strand
AAGCCCGCTGCGAAAAAGCCCGCTGCGAAAAAGCCCGCTGCGAAAAAGCCCGCTGCGAAAAAGCCCGCTGTGAAAAAGCCCGCTGTGAAAAAGCCCGCTGCGAAAAAGCCAGTAGACCTCAAGACTAGCTTGGCTCGCTTGACCTCTCGAAAAAGGCCTCTGGCCAAGGCCTTGGCTGTAAAAAAATCCCAACCCTTGGTCTTCACCATTGAGGATGCGAGGGAGGAACTGGCAAGGCTGGAGAAACTACAGGCAGAAACCAGCCTTCAGCAAAAGAATATGGCTATCGCCAAAGCTCCTGTGGCCAAAAAGGTCAAAAGAACCCCAAAGAAGTCAAAAGTGGTTCATGCGGCTTCAATCACGGACATTCTGGGCATCGATCCTGCCGTTGTTGGAAATCGCGAACAGGAGGAAAAATCAAAGGTTCCAAGGAAATGGATGACTTACTACAAATCCCTCCTGGCCTTGAGAAAGCATTTCTGTGATGAACTGGATATCCATACAAAAGGCGCTTTGACCCTCGACGGTGAAGGAAACGGAGACAATTTTGCCGGTTTTGGTAAAGACCAAACCGATCCAGACTCCGGTCAATTCGACGGGGAAGTTGCCCTTAGCATGCTGGCCTCGGAACAAGACGCCCTCCATGAGGTGGAGGAGGCCATCCAACGTATTATAAATGGAACTTATGGCATTTGTGAAATTACCGGAAAACCCATCAAGAAATCCCGACTGGCTGCTGTTCCTTTCACTCGTTATTCCATGGAAGGTCAACAGCAGCTTGAAGCAGGTGGAGGCAAAAAAAAGGGGGACAGGCAGGAAGTCACTTTTGCGGAACGTGACGAGGACTCCAGCCAACTAATGGCGACGGGGGAGGACGAATAATCCCAAAACCAAAGTCAATCACCTGAAAAACATCAGGGCATATTTTCTTTTCTGGGTGGTTTGTATTGTTTTGTTGGTCTCAGATCAGGCTTCGAAATACTGGATTCAAACCCACATCCAACCTCCATCCAGCAACATCCAGTCGATTGACGGGAACCTGCCTCAAAGAATCGAAGTCATACCTGATTTCTTCTGGATTGTACATGTCCACAACAAAGGTGCCGCCTGGGGCATACTTTCGGGTTTTGGCTGGTTGCTGGCAATGCTTGCAGTGGCGGCCTTGGCGGGCATTTACTTTTATCGTCGCATGCTCGGGCTGGAAACTATCTATATGCAATGCGTTTTTGGCCTGCTCTGCGCTGGCATCGTTGGCAATCTAATCGACCGGTTGCGCCTGGGCCATGTCATAGATTTTCTGGACTTCCTGATTGGCAACTACCATTGGCCAGCCTTTAATATCGCCGACTCCTCAATCTTTTCTGGTGTTGTCCTCTACCTCATCCACTCGTGGCGTAATTCGAGCGAGGAATAACCCTCTACATTGGAGCCAAAAGATTAAAATCAAATGAATGGAAGCGGGGTAATGATGCCAGGAATCCTCACTCCACGTTCAGGGATTGCTCACGAAGCTTTTCAACCTCCACCTTGGCATCCAGAACTGCTCGAACAATCTCTATGTCAGAGGATTTGTTCGCCAGGGTGTTAAACTCACGAAATATTTCCTGCAGGATAAACTCGAGCTTCCGGCCGATAGCCCCATTTTCCTGAAAGGTTTCTTCCATTTGCCCAAGGTGACTGCGTAAACGGGTCAACTCCTCCGACACGTCGCATTTCTCGGCAAACAAGGCAATTTCCCGAAGAACCCGCTCATCGTCGAGGTTCACATCCAATCCTGCATCACTCAAGCGTTTGTAGAGGGTTTCCCTGTACAAGGGGACTTGGCGCGAAACCAGAGGCTCTACGCGGTCAACAATGCTCACGAGGGAGGTGAGCCGTTCCTGCATGTCTGTAAAAATGGCCGCACCCTCCTTTTCCCGCATGGCGATGAAATTATCCAATGCGGAATCTACCATCTGAAAAAGCAGATTCTGGTGCTCCTGCCAATCAGGCAGGCTCCCCTCCCCTTGTGAAATGGCAACCCGGTAAAGCAATGTGGGGTCCGGATCGAAAGGCACGTTGGCTTGCTCGGCAAGTTTGCGAAGGTTGGCCAAAGTCTCAGAAACAGCACACTCATCCCAACTGGAGAGACCCAATCCATGAGGCCGGTTAACTTTTAGGGAAAAATTGACGCGACCCCGGTTAATTTTTTTCCGGAGGCGGGGTTGAACCTCAGAATCCAGATTCTGCCATTCCCGGGGAAGTGAAAGTCCAATTTCCAAATTCCTTCGGTTTACGGATGAAATTTCAACAACGGCATCATGGGTGTCCAGTGACACTTCCGCGCGGCCAAATCCTGTCATGCTTTTCATTGGTTGACAACGGCCTGAAAATCAGTCGGGAAGATCTCCCCGGAGGCGCCCGGCCTCCTGCATGTCCTTATCTCCGCGTCCACTCACATTGACGCACAAAATCTGGTTGCTTTTCATTTCTGGAGCCCGCTTGATTGCATAGGCGATGGCGTGGGAACTTTCAAGAGCAGGAATGATCCCCTCGGATTGTGACAGGGCCTCAAATCCCTCCAGTGCCTCTTCATCTGTGGCAAAATCAAACTGAATCCGGCCTCGGTCCCGATAAAATGCATGCTCTGGTCCAATTGCAGCATAATCCAAGCCGGCTGAAACAGAGTGAGTCAATTCAATCTGTCCTTCTGAATCTTGTAAAATCCATGTCTTGCATCCCTGCAGTATTCCCAACTTCCCCCCCTCGAAGCGAGCGGCATGATTTCCACAGCTAATTCCACGTCCTCCAGCCTCGATACCGACAAGCTGAACATCCAAATCCTCCAGAAATTCAAAAAAGAAGCCTATCGCATTACTGCCCCCGCCCACACAAGCCACCATTTCATCTGGCAGGCGACCCTCCTTTTTCAGGATTTGCTCCCGAACCTCACGCCCAATCACCTGATGGAAATCGCGCACCATCATCGGATATGGGTGTGAACCCAACGCTGAACCCAACACATAATAGGTGCTGCGGACATTGGTTACCCAATCACGCATTGCCTCATTGATTGCTTCCTTAAGGGTTTTCTGGCCAGCCTCCACTCCACGCACCTCCGCCCCACAAAGTCTCATGCGATAGACATTCAGGGACTGCCGACGCATATCCTCAGCCCCCATGTAGATGACGCATTCAAGCCCGAACCTGGCACAAGCGGCAGCTGTTGCGATGCCATGCTGGCCTGCGCCGGTTTCAGCAATGACCCGTTTCTTGCCCATCCGAAGGGCAAGCAAAACTTGTCCAAGCACATTGTTGATCTTGTGAGCCCCGGTATGCAGGGTGTCTTCCCTTTTGAGGTAAACCTTTGCACCGCCCAGGCGTTGGGTCAACCTCTCCGCCAAATGAAGTTCCGTGGGTCGTCCGGCAAATTCCTTGAGTTGCGTTGACAATTCAGACTGAAAGGCAGCATCCTCCCGGGCATCCAAATAGGCTTCTGTCAGATCATAAAGGGGGGCCATCAGCGTCTCAGGCACAAAGATTCCGCCATAGGGGCCAAAGTGTCCATGCTTGTCGGGCAATGAAAACCGATCAACCTTTTCCTGATGCAAACTCATAAAAGAATATAGGCCTTAAGACTTGGCATCCCCAGGCTTGTAACGGATGGTGACCAAAGTGATATCATCTTGATGGTGGCTGTCCCCCTTGAATTGTTCAAGGCTTTCAAGAATTTCCTTGTTAATTTGTTCAGGACTTTCCTTGCGCATGCTTTTCAATAGATTTTTCAATCGCTCTGCGGAGTATTCTTCATCATCAAGATTGGTTGTCTCGGTAACCCCGTCAGTATAGAGCAACAGCGTTTCCCCATCATTAAAAGGCAGGGTCTTGTCCTCCAGAACCTCGTCAAAGATTGCACTGGGAACCATCCCCAAGGCCATTCCCTCTGATTCCACGGCATCGGTCACGTAATCACCATCCCTGTTCTTGCGCAGGTGCAATGGCAGTTCATGGCCTGCCCGAGCCAGGGTGAGGGTTTTTTTTCTTGGATCAATCACTGCATAAATAAGGGTAATAAACATGTCCTTTCTCATTTCCACGGACATCTCCGCATTCATGACCCTGAGCACGGCTGAAGGAGAGGCATGAAGCTGGGCATAATGACGGAGGCTCGTGTGGCAGATCGCCATCAACAGCGAAGCTGGGATGCCCTTGCCGGAAACATCCGCAATTGCGACCCCAATCCTGCCACCTTTCAAGGAAATGACATCATAGAAGTCCCCACTGACCTTTTTGGCGGGAGTGTAATGCGCATGAATTGCAAGGCGGTCTGACTCCGGAAACTTGGCAGGCAATAAAAGACTCTGCACATCCTTGGCCAAGGATAAATCCAGGTCCAGTTTTTGCTTTTCAATCCGGTCGTTGATATTGTCGAGGTTGTGCAGTGCCAGTGCCGCCTGTTCCGCCATTGAATCAACGAGGTTCCTGTCTGTCGCGTCAAATGCGCGATCATCGTCAGGGTTGGCGACGGCAAGTACACCCAGCAGTTCATCATCAAACATCATCGGGGCAATGATCATTGACCGAACCATAAGGGAGGGATCCTTGTGCTGCACGATACGCGGGTCATTTTCCGCAGACGGAATCAGTACACCCTCGCGGGATTGTGCAACCTCGCCAATAATTCCCTCTCCAATCTCGATTACCTCCGACCGGAGAATCTGTTCAATTAGTCGGGAGCGGGTTCGGGATTGATCCAACTGCTCCTGTGAAAGGGCATGCTGAGGCGGGAACAACCCTTCCACGGCCACTCCCCTTAACTTGTGGTCCTCAATGGTTTCAAAGATGCATGAACATAAAGCACCTGTCCCGTTAACCACCGCATGGTTAATTCGGCCAAGCAAGTCCTCACGGGTTGGATCCTTGGCCATTGCATGCGCCATGTTGTGCATAAAGTTGAGCGCAATCTCCTTTTCCTGCTCCACGTGCAAACGGCGTTCCTCCATGCGCCTTAGTTGCCGCCGCTTCAACAGAATAAGTGAAATAGGTGCAATAACACCAACAATTAATCCTATGAAAAATTGGATCATGCTTGAACAAATAAACCCCGGCGAACTCGTCCGGTTCAAGGTTGTCTTATTTGTCGTCTCCTTCTTTAAGGCGACTCTTCAAATATTCCACAATATCCTGGAATTTCTCCAGGTTAGCCTCGTTGATCCCAGCCAGATTCTCGTGGGCGGTAATAAGAACTTTTCTGGTGACGGCGGCATCCCCTGACAGGGGTTGCATGGTATCACTCTGATCCATTGATTCCGACAATTCACCTGAATCCACCCTGGCCAAGCGATGCAACCCCAGATTACGCACCAGTTCCAAGTTACGTTCCCCAAGACACAACAAGGCCAGGTAACCTCCCTCGCCCTCCACCTTGCGCGTCTCCAGGGCAGCCCCCGCAATTATGCCAAGGAAAGTGCTGTCCATTCCCGTGCATTCACCGAAATCAAGGATGAAACGCGGAACCCCTTGTTGAAGCATCTCCTGAAAAAAAGTGCTCAATGGCCCGGCGTTTTGAAAACTTGCCCGTCCACAAATTTTGATAATCACGGGATCGGAAAACGGATCAACCCGATATATCGGCTGATTATCAACAGCCATTAGAGATAGGGTCATCCACCATTTTGCAGAATTGAACGAAGAACATAAGGCAAGATGCCGCCGTTGCGGAAATATTCAACCTCGATCTGAGTGTCGATCCGAACCTTGGCCTGGATGGTGGTGGCGGAATCATCAACTTTCTCAATGACGAGATCCAGGGATTGCCCGGGCTCAAGCTGATCGCACAGGCCGGGGAGACTGAATTTCTCTGTCCCGTCAAGGCCAAGGGTCTGTACGCTGTCTCCATCCATGAATTCAAGAGGCAGGACTCCCATGCCAATAAGGTTGCTTCGATGAATCCGCTCAAAGCTTTTGGCCACGACAACCCGTACACCCAAGAGATTTGTTCCCTTGGCTGCCCAGTCGCGGGAACTTCCCATTCCATAGTCAATCCCAGCCAAAACAATAAGAGGCGTGTTACGCTCCCTATATTTTTGACAGGCATCAAAAATGGAAAGAATCTCGCCTTCTGGATGAAGTTTGGTGAATCCACCTTCCCTGCCATCAGCCATTTGATTACGGATGCGAACGTTGGCGAAGGTGCCGCGTGTCATGATGCGGTCATTGCCACGCCGGGAGCCAAAGGAGTTGAAATTTGCCTTCTCGACACCATTGGACTGAAGGAATTGACCCGCAGGACCATCTTCCAGGATCGAGCCAGCCGGGGAGATATGGTCCGTAGTGACCGAGTCACCGAGAAGGGCCAAGGGCTGCATGCCGGTAATGGGTGTGATCTCACCCACTTCGGGAGTGAAGCTCTCGAAGAAAGGAGGTTGCTGGATATAGGTGCTGGACTTGTCCCACTCGTAGAGGGCCCCGGAGGAGGTTTGAATGTCTAACCATTGGGGATTGGCACTGTAAAGGTCGTCATACTTGCTCCGAAACATCTCAGGGGTCAGACTACTGGAAACGGCCCCGTTGATTTCCTCCAAGGTGGGCCAGATGTCTTTCAGGAAGACAGGTTGGCCATCCAATCCAGTGCCAAGGGGCTCGGAGGTGAAATCGATATCAACCCTGCCCGCAATGGCGTAGGCCACAACCAACGGCGGAGACATGAGGAAGTTTGCCTTTATGGCTCCATGGACACGTGCCTCAAAGTTGCGGTTGCCAGAAAGGACACTTGCCCCAACAAGGTCTTTCTCCTTGATGGCAGTTTCAATCTCCGGGGCAAGCGGCCCACTGTTGCCAATACAAGTTGTACAGCCATAGCCTACAAGATTAAAGCCGAGCTCATTGAGGGAATCCTGAAGCCCGGCGGCAATGAGATAGTCAGTCACAACACGGGACCCTGGAGCCAGACTGGTCTTTACGGTAGAATCAACGTGCAGGCCTTTGTCCACCGCTTTCTTGGCCAAAAGCCCCGCAGCGACCATAACGCTGGGATTACTGGTGTTGGTGCAACTCGTGATGGCAGCAATGAGGATGGAGCCGTGTTCAATCAACGTGGAATCGCCATTCGAACCAACTTCCACCGAGTTGCCGGTGTGGCTTTCGGAAAGTCCAAAGCCCCCGCTCTCCGCAGGCCGAACAAGCAGATCACGGAAGGCACCCTTCAGGTCACTGACTGAAATGCGATCCTGTGGACGGCGAGGACCGGCCACGCTAGGCTCAATGGAGCCAAGGTCGAGCTCAAGCACCCGAGTGTAATCAATCTCGCCCTTTGCAGGTATGCCAAAAAGATTCTGTGATTGCAGGTAGCCCTTGACCAGGTTGATGTGGTCCTCTTCGCGTCCGGTGGAGCGAAGGTAGTCAAGGGTCTTGTCATCCACAGGGAAGAAACCCATCGTGGCACCATATTCCGGCGCCATGTTGGCGATGGTAGCCCGATCGGCCAGGGAAAGCGCAGCAGCACCTTGCCCAAAGAATTCGACAAATTTACCGACAACCTTCTCCTCACGGAGCATCTCGGTGATACGAAGGGTAAGGTCTGTAGCAGTAACCCCCTCGGCAAGAAAACCCGCAAGGTTGACACCGATGACTTCCGGAGTTCGAAAATAGACAGGCTGGCCAAGCATGCCTGCTTCTGCCTCAATGCCGCCAACACCCCAGCCAACAACACCAAGCCCATTAATCATCGTGGTGTGTGAGTCAGTGCCAACCAATGTATCCGGATAAAGAATATCCTGTCCATCGACAGTCTTCAAAAAAACGACCTTGGCGAGGTATTCAAGGTTGACCTGATGGACGATCCCGATGGCAGGGGGCACTACGGTGAAGGTGTCGAAAGCACCCTGCCCCCACTTGAGGAATTCATAACGCTCCCGGTTGCGCTTGAATTCGAGTTGCAGGTTGTCCTTGTAGGCATTTGAGGTTCCCGCACTATCCACCTGCACGGAATGGTCAACCACAAGGTCTACCGGGACAAGAGGCTCAATCAGGGCTGGATCTGCCCCTTGATCCGCCACGGCATCACGCATCGCGGCAAGATCCACCAATAACGGCACACCAGTAAAGTCCTGAAGCACAATGCGAGAGACGACGAAGGGAACCTCTGATGGAGAAGGGGATTTTGCATCCCAGGACGCGAGTCTTTTTACATCGTCCTCATTGACCCGACTGCCATCGCAGTTGCGCAGAACGGACTCAAGGACAAGGCGTATGCTGACCGGCAGGCGGGAAATGCCGCCGTGGCCAGCCTCCTCCAATGCCGGAAGCGAGTAATATAATCCCCTGGAAACTCCGTTGATTTCCAAGGACCGAAGAGTATTGAATGGATCGTTGGGCATCGGCTGAACTACTTTGCAAACGAGGGAAATATTGTGATCTTTTAGGCTAGGGCAGCCTTGATCTCATCAAATGGGGGAAGATTGGCAGGGTCTTCGGAAGACCAGCTGTAAATGATTTGACCATTCGCATTGATGACAAAGGCGGAACGCTTGGATACCCCCCGAAAACCAAGTATGCCGGGAAGGAACTCGTCATACAGTACATCGTATGCCTTGGAGGCCTCGAGATTGAAGTCACTCAACAGCTTAAAGTTAATGTTTTCCTGTGCAGCCATGACCTCGAGCGTGAAGGGGCTGTCGACGCTGATACCAAACACCGTGGCCCCAAGGCCCTCGTATTCGGACAGGCTATCACGAATGGTGCACATCTCCTGCATACAGACGCCTGTGAAGGCGAGGGGAAAGAAGAGAAGGACAGTTGATGATCCAGTTTCCAGAGAGACATCATCGAGACCATCCGGGTGTTTGTGCTTGAGGGTGAAATCAGGAGCTTGAGTGCCGGGTTGTAGTGCCATGGTAATTTATAGATTTTGGAGGGTTGTTGTATAAAAAGCGTTGGGGATTTCATG
Organism: uncultured Opitutia bacterium; assembly: GCA_913046175.1. GTDB lineage: Bacteria > Verrucomicrobiota > Verrucomicrobiia > Opitutales > JABJCN01 > JABJCN01. The sequence goes on along the minus strand of CAJWSN010000008.1, from coordinate 9,905 downwards.
ATGCCACCCACTGCTTGGCAAGAGGTTATTCCAAAAAAGGAAAGAGGACAACCTCTGCGAAAAGGGCTTGCAGTGGAACGGGCTTCTGCGCATCTATCGCGCCACATGGACTTTCTAGATCGGGTAAAGCAGGGCACAGAAACCTTCATTGGTGAAGATGAACTAATCGAGCGCCTTAAAAGGAAGGATCCTCTGCGTGTAAAACTCGGGGTCGACCCGACACGGCCAGACCTCACCTTTGGTCACATGGTGGTCTTAAACAAGCTGCGGCAGTTCCAGGAAGCTGGCCACCAGGCCGTGCTGATAATCGGTGATTACACGGCCATGATCGGTGACCCAAGTGGCCGCTCCTCCACGCGACCGGTTCTCACCCGTGATGAGGTGGAGCAAAATTCCAAGACCTACCTTGAGCAGGCATTCAAGATACTGGAGAAGAAACTGACTGAAATCCGCTTTAACAGCGAATGGTTTGGAAAAATGTCTTTTGAGGATGCGTTGTCACTCACGAGGAGAATGACCGTTGCCCGAATGCTGGAGCGGGACGATTTTGCAAAAAGATACCAGGAACAGGCACCCATATCGATTGTTGAGTTTCTTTATCCCCTCGTTCAAGGCTACGATTCCTTGATCCTCAAGGCCGATATTGAGCTGGGAGGAAGCGACCAGCTTTTCAACATGCTGGTGGGGCGCTCGCTGCAAAAGGAGGAAGGCACTTTGGGTCAGGCCGTGGTAACCCTGCCACTACTCGTGGGCCTGGATGGTGTGCGAAAGATGTCCAAAAGCTACGACAATTTTATATCCTTCAACGACACGGCCAAGGACATGTTCGGCAAGATCATGTCGATAAATGACGAGGTGATGTGGGATTACAATAGCCTGCTCCTTGAACTCTCCAGCACAGAAATTGATGCCCTGAAGGCGATCCATCCCATGGAAGCCAAGAAGCAACTCGCCTGCCGTCTCACCGCCAGGTTTCATGGCGAAGAGGCTGGGACTCGCGAGCGTGAGCAGTTTGAGGCAGTCTTTGCAAAGAACCAGAATCCTGATGAGATGTTCGAGGTCGCCTGGGGTGATGATGCGGAGAAATCCCTCGTGGATCTTCTCGGCAACACCAGTCAGTTCGACTCCAAGGGGGAAATTCGCCGACTCATCAAGCAGGGCGCCGTAAAAATCGATGGGGAGCGCTTCGCTGACCCCAACGGCAAGTTGATCAAGCCGAAAGGAGAGACCGTTGTACAGTGTGGCAAAAGGAAGTTCTTTCGTGTGATAACCCAGGCATAGATGCACCCCTTCCTGCCTGCCAGAATGTAATCAACATGATACAAGTTGTTCATCAAAAGCTCTCAGGTGCAGGAAACCTGCAATCTGCAGTTTAGCATTCTCCCACACACAAATTAGGTGTTTCAGCCTTGCCGGGCTTGGTCGCAAAAGGTGTCTACAGTTTGGCGGCGGCACAGGAATCAATCAACCAGGTCACCTTTTCCGCCATGCCTTTAAGAATCTGGACGGGCTTGGCCACAGGGTCATCCGGCCCATGGAAAACCTTATCCAGGGCCTCAGCCTTTCCAGCGCCAACCACGGTGACCAAAATTTGATCGCAACCTTCCAAACCTTTAGGCGTGATGGTCAGGCGCCATCCCTTCCCGGGCACTTCCACCGCGGAAAATGATTCCTCCATCGACCCAACAAGGAGGGGGCTTGCCGGAAAAATGGAGGCGGTATGGCAATCTTCTCCCATCCCAAGCATGCAAAGGTCAAAAACGGGTCGCCCAGGCAGTTCCTCCTCCCAGAGTCGATTGAAACGTGCAGCAGCCTCCAAGGGTTCACAATATACCGGCCAGGGCCGACAATGTGCCTCATCAAAACCAAGCGGGTCCAGCATCATTCGCTGGGCATTCCCGAAATTGCTGTCCTCATCATCCAGGGAAACATGTCTTTCATCACTGCAACTCCAGAGAATGGAATCCCAGAAATCAATGTTCCCAGGAAAAGGATGCTGGCCTTCAATCCATTTGTAAAAGGCCTGAGGCGTGGAACCCCCCGTAAGTCCCACCCGGCACGGCCCCGAGCTTACCTTGACCAGGTTTTCCATTTCCTCAAGAACAGCCGGACAGATTTCTTCCGCCTCCAGGATCTTCACCGTACCAAACGGGGTTTCTCGTTGTTTGCCCATGGGATTCGGGTTTAGAAAAATAAAGCTTCTGCAAGAGCCAGTTGTGGCGAAACTTTTTTCAAATGAAGGGGAAATTCTATTGACCCTGCACCAAAATCGGCCCGGATGCAACCAGTGGTAAGTTCGTCATTAAGTTCCATGAGGAAAGACTGATCCCCCTTGAAATGCCACTCAACGGAAAAACCCGCCTGCACCTGGGAAACACCGGCAGAAATCCCTTCCGCTGCACCAGCATCAATAAGGCATTCCCTGAGCCAAATGGAAAAATTGTATGCCTCACCCGCAAGAGCCTTGCCATGACAAGTGCTTGTCTGAAGTAGCCCAGACGTTAAAACTGAAGCTGGATACGCACTCAGGAACTGACCCAGGCATTGACGGACATGCAACAGCCGTGCATCCGCCATGTCTCTTCCCCCCCGTGGGCAAGGCCATGAAATTTGATCGTAATTATAACCATCCAAGGAGGAATCATACGTTACACGCCGAATCATTTTCAGGAAAGGAAGGTAAGACTCAGCAATGCGGGCAGGAGGTACACGGTGGAACCATTGATATGTGGGAAGATCGCTTTCCAGCCAGATGGAAACCTGATGTTCAAGGAAGGCTGAATCGTCCGGGGCATACCCAAGCATCAGGGCTTCACAACAAACTGGATGCTTCGCCCCGCCGGCAAGGAAGCACTGCGAAAACAATTTACCGCGCATCAGGTGCTCTCCATCCTCACATGTAGGACATAGGCAAATAACCCGGCAGGGATATCGCTGGGCAAATTCCAGGGCACGGTTAAGAGCTTCCTTCGCCTCCGTCCCAGATGTTTCCAGGCCAAAGTGCAGGATCAGGTTTGATTGGATGGCACGAAACTTATTAGAGCCTTCATCCACCCCCGGGGCAGTTCTCCAGAGGTCGCGCAAGGCTTCTGGAACCTCGGACACCGGCATCATAACCCCGGGTAGAATGTCGAGCAATGCCATTTCCTAAATTACAACAGGTTAAAATCCAGGGCGACGCCATTCGTGACCATTTTTCCAAAGCAAGCGCTCTGACGGCAAAGGCCCCCAGGAACCACTTGAATATTGTTCAAGACCGTGGATGCCTAATTCTTTCCAGTGATCAAGAATTGGCGTAACCAGTTTCCAGGAGGCCTCTGTCTCATCCCCCCGAATAAACAGGGTGTTATCCCCCACCATGCTGTCCAGGATAAGGCGTTCATAAGCCTCCGGAGTGTTTGAACCAAACGTGGTCTCATAGTGAAAGTGCATCTTCACCGGCTGGGTGCGTGTCTCCAATCCTGGAACCTTGGCATTGAGAAGAAGTGTGGAGCCCTCGTCCGGTTGTATTCGCAGAACCATTGTGTTGGGTGCAAGATCAAACCGGGTCCCCTCGCTGAACAGGATTCCTGGCGGCCGCTTAAACTGGATCGCAATCTCGCTGACACGCCGTGCCATTCGCTTTCCCGAACGCATGTAGAAGGGAACCCCCTTCCATCGCCAGTTATTAATGGATAGCCGCAAGGCCGCGTAGGTCTCTGTGGCAGATGCATCGGGTATACCATCCTCATCCAGATAACCCAATACGGGGTTTCCACCAACAAGACCCTTGTCATAGCGGGCCCGAACCACATCGGAATCCTTGGCACCAAGTTTCAACGGCTGGATTGCCTTCAACACCTTGACTTTTTCATCACGTATTGCCTCGGGGTCCAAAGATACCGGGGGTTCCATTGCAATCAGAGAAAGCAGCTGCATCGTATGGTTCTGGACCATGTCCCGCAGGGCACCACTCTGGTCGTAGTAGCCACCACGGCTACCCACGCCAATATCCTCGGCCACCGTAATCTGAATACAGTCTACATACTCCCGATTCCAAATCGGCTCAAAGATGGCATTTGCAAAGCGATGTACCAAGAGGTCCTGCACCGTCTCCTTTCCAAGATAGTGATCAATACGGTAGACCTGTTTTTCCTCAAACTGGTGCAGTATTACCTGGTTCAAGTGCTGTGCCGTGTTCAAGTCCTTGCCGAAAGGTTTTTCAATTATAACCTTGGTAAAAAGTGGTGTATCGACGTTGCGCTTTGCCAGTCCACTCTGTCCCAAATTTTCCAAGATTGGTTCAAAGACTTGGGGAGGAGTTGAAATATAGAAAAGAAGCTGCAGGTCCCGCCCCAACTTTTTTTCAAGTTCATCCACGTGTTGGGCGAGGCTGATGTATGCCTCCTTTTCATCATATCCGCCCTGCTGATAATACACCTGCGGTCCAAGATGATCCCATAATCCTGGGTTTAACGGCCGTCGAGAGAAAGTATCGATCGAAGAACGGGCATGCTCACGATATTCATCGTTCGGAATGTCCTTCCGTCCGAAGCCAAGCAGAAAAAAATCTGCGGGCAAAAGATTATCAACGCCCAGATTGTAGATCGCAGGAATCAATTTACGGGAGGTGAGGTCACCTGATGCCCCGAAAATCACAATTGCCGTCGAAGGCGCGCCCCGATGCTTGCTCAAATTCCTGAGAAATGGATGCCGTTGGGAATCTTCCATATTTGTCTGAATTAATGACCGTGATAATGCCTCGAGAAGAGTTTCACGTTTACGTGGTGGTTAACCAGTGGAACTTTTCCAATTCCAGAAATCACCTCAACAATGTCGAACCGAAAGTGTGGCGGGGTGAGTTTTAGATGAGAAATGTAACGTCTGCAGGCACGTAAAAGAGCACGTTTTTTTCGACGATCAACTGCAAAATATCCTGTCCCTATTGCTGCATCTGTGCGGGTTTTTACCTCAACAAAGACAAGAACCTCATCATCCATACAAACCAGATCAACTTCGTCGCGTCCGTGTCTCCAGTTTCTAACAAGAATCCTCATCCCTTTGTTTTTCCATAAGTATTTTGCTGCAATACATTCACCGAAAAATCCCAACTTGAAGGGTTTCATGTGATGCCTTTTCTGCAAAAGGTATTGGATTTTCATGCGCATGTATTTCAGCCTACTTAATACTTTTGATACCATTTAAATCTTTTATTAGGGATAGAATAAAATCCAAGTAAGAAAAGTCTTCTGGACTAAAAAGCCTTGCCGGATGGATGCGTACGGGAGACGCTGAAAATAAATATAGAATAACCATTCCGATGCACAAATTATCCCCACAAAAATGCCATTTCTGCATAATCCTTATTATTCTTGCCTTTACGAATCTACTTCGTGGACAGCAAAAATTTCCAGGAAGACCGGCATCAGCTAAGAAATCAGCCAATTTGGAACTTATGGATTACCGAATCGTAAGATTTAAACTTCCACAACGTAATGCACAGAACCAGACCGTTACAGAACTCACACCGGGGTTCCGCTTCACTTTTCGCTATAGCTCACCCAACCTACTCCTGAAGGGCGTAAGCCACCAGCTTTCTGGTATAGACCTCTATGGCTCGACACAATCCACGAAAGAGGGACTCAATCTCGTAAAAGTAAATTCGGAATCCAGCTTTTTTATCAGTTTTCACCCTCAAAAGGATGGTGATTCATATCTTATAAAAATGGATGTTCCAACTCGTAACCTGGCTGTTTTTGGCAATCAATTCCGTGTAGTGGGAAAAATCGCATTTCTCACCGCAAAAGAAACTGCTATTGAAACCAGCCGGATCATACCACTGATGATTGGCGAAAATATCAAAGCAGGACCATTTATTTTTCAAATCCGGGAACTTAGGAAACCAGATTTTGGTGGAGATGCACTAGAGATTGTTTTGGTTCCTGATCAATTTACGGCAGACAGCAAGGATAACATACTTCATATAAACTTTTTGGATGAAACGGGTAAAACCGTCAGAACCAAGAGTAAAGGGAATATCAAAACAATTAATGCACAAAAATATATTTATTCCCTTAACATAAATCCCAAAAGAGTAATAACAGAAATTACATACCTAAAGGAAAAATCATATATTACCGTTCCATTTGAAGTCAAGACGGGTTTTGAAATCCGAACTGGTTCTCAAATCAAAAAATAATAAAAAGCTAACACTCCATTAATATGATAATAAGAAAATCTCTAAATTCAGAAATCTTCGCGTGTTATGTGAGTATTTCAAAATCATATATGCGTTTTTACGGTATTCTTTAAAGCTTTAACATAATCACAACATAAATTTAGTATGCTTAACCAAAATCGTTAAGATTTAGCAGTATGAAACAAAATTATCCCCTGTTAATCCAGTCGAGAAAATATGATTTCATCATTTTATCCGACAATAAAGGTTGGAGAATATTCACATAAATGTGCGTCACAATGTCTCAATAGTTTTGAGGTGTCCCCTTTTTTGACCCAAAATAAAGCCAAATAACTTGTGAATTTAGGTCCGTGATCGGGTACAGGCTCTAAATATTAAGGTTTTATTGAATCTAGGCTGTTTTGTTCAGATCGGTACAGAACCTGCAAACAACTGGTTCATGCTATTGGATTACAACAAATACACGGAAATGGCTGCCGCAGTCATTCAAGAATCGCATAATCTTGCTTCAGGAAACGGACAACAGGAGATCGATAACTGGCATCTGCTGTTGGCTCTTGTTAATCAGGAACATGGTATAATCTGGGGAATCCTGGATGAACTTGATATTAGCCCATCAGCTCTCCAATTGGCGACTGAACGGGAAATTCAAAAAAAACCAAAAATTGAGGGCCCGTCAGAAGCCAATCAGATGTATGTATCTGAATTTTTTCGGAAAACGCTTCAGAAGGCAGAAAATATATCCACAAAACTCAAAGATGAATTTATTAGCACCGAGCATCTCTTTTTAGGAATCCTTGATTGTGGGAAGCCCTCAGATCTTCAGCAGTTTTTAGCCAAATTCGGACTGAAAACAAAGAAAGTACAATCTGCACTAAAAACGATTCGAGGCAGTCAGAGGGTTACATCTCAAAATCCGGAGAATACATTCCAAGCGCTTCAAAAGTACGGGATTGACTTGGTTGAACAGGCTCAAAATGGAAAACTTGACCCTGTAATTGGCCGGGATTCAGAAATCAGGAGGGTGATACGCATCCTTTCTCGTAAAACAAAGAATAACCCCGTTCTGATAGGGGAACCGGGTGTAGGAAAAACTGCAATTGTTGAAGGCCTTGCTCATCGGATTTTACGTGGCGATGTCCCTGAAAGCTTGAAGGATAGAAGCATATTCTCACTGGATTTAGGTGCTTTGATTGCTGGAACTAAATTTCGTGGTGAATTTGAAGAACGGCTAAAGGCGGTACTGGAGGAAGTACAAGCCAGTGAAGGACGTATTCTTCTTTTTGTTGATGAATTACATACAATTGTTGGGGCAGGAAAGACCGAGGGCTCAATGGATGCAGGTAATATGTTAAAGCCCATGCTGGCCCGTGGAGAGCTTCATTGCATTGGTGCCACCACCCTCAATGAATACCGTCTTCACATTGAAAAAGATGGTGCATTGGAACGTCGGTTCCAGACCGTGCTTGTTGATCAACCAAGTGTTGAAGACACTGTCTCAATCCTAAGAGGATTAAAGGAACGCTTTGAAATTCATCATGGAGTAAATATTCTTGATGATGCCCTTGTTGGTGCTGCCACTTTGTCGAATCGCTACATCACGGACCGTTTTCTGCCCGACAAGGCCATTGATCTTGTGGACGAGGCTTGTGCCATGATCCGCACGGAACTGGACACCATGCCTGCTGAAATTGATGAACTGAACCGACGTATCCTGCAACTTGAGATTGAAGAAACTGCACTCAACAAGGAATCCGCTGAAGCGAGTGTGACACGTTTAAACACACTAAAGGGCGAATTGGTCACGCTACGTGAAAGGATGGACAATTTAAAAAGGCGATGGGAATCAGAGAAGGGCTCCATCAACAACACCCAGCAAATTAGAGAAAGCATCGAAACAGCCCGCCGGGAATATGCAGAAGCCATTCGCCGAGGTGACCTGAACCGGGCTGGAGAGATTCAACATGGTCAACTGCCCAAGCTTGAGACAAAACTGGATGAATTATCCCAGGAACCAGCCACAACCGCAAGTAACGGCGATAGGTTGCTAAAGGAGGAAGTCACAGCAGAAGAAATCTCCGAAATTGTTGCCCGATGGTCGGGCATACCTGTAACCCGTCTGGTAGAGGGGGAAAAAGATAAATTGCTACGGCTGGAATCCATTCTTCATGAACGGGTTATTGGACAGCATGAAGCCGTAACCAGCACAACTGAGGCAATCCTGCGTGCTCGATCTGGAATCAAGGATCCTCATCGCCCGATTGGCAGCTTTCTTTTTCTGGGTCCGACAGGAGTGGGCAAGACCGAACTGGGTAAAGCCTTGGCTGCAAGTCTCTTCGACACAGAGCAAAACCTGACACGCTTTGACATGTCCGAGTACATGGAAAAACATTCAACTGCCCGATTGATCGGTGCCCCGCCCGGATATGTCGGCTTTGAGGATGGGGGCCAGTTAACCGAAGCCGTTCGAAGAAAACCCTATTCCGTGATCCTTTTTGACGAGATTGAAAAGGCCCATCCCGATGTATTCAATATTCTCCTGCAGATAATGGATGATGGGCGAATCACTGATTCCCATGGTCGAACGGTGGATTTCAAGAACACGATCATTATACTGACTTCAAATATCGGCAGCAACCATCTTCAGGATGGTATTATTGGTGATGACATACCTGAAAGTGTCCGGGAATCAGTATTTACAGAGTTAAGGGCCACATGTCGGCCGGAATTTCTGAACCGAATCGACGACATCATACTATTCAAGCCACTTACACTGGAAGAAATCACCCAAATTGTCGACCTGCTTACAAGCGACCTTAACACACGCCTGGAAGACCGTAAAATTGAAGTGTCCTTCAAGAATGGAGCAAGGGAGTGGATCGCCGAGAAAGGATTCGATCCAGTTTATGGTGCCCGACCCCTGAAAAGGTTCCTGCAAAAGCAGGTCGAAACCCAGTTGGCTCGCTCCATAATCGCTGGAGACCTTGAAGAAGGCGGACAGGTTTGCTTTAAAGTTAAGGAAGGACGTCTTCAAATGCAGCCTGATGGATGAAAAAGTCTTGAAGGATTCAGGCTCTGAAAGTTCGCTTGCATTTTTCCATTGTGAAACAAAGCCCGGGTGGTGGAATTGGTAGACACGCTGGATTTAGGATCCAGTGGCCGAAAGGCCGTGGGGGTTCAAGTCCCCCCTCGGGCACCATTAATTTTTTGATGTCCCAATAATCTGATTTATCGAACATCCTTTATTGCAGGATGCCACTCCATCATCAAGCTGCTTACCAATGAAGTTAAACCGATACCTCGCCAGTTTACACTGGGTCGCCTGCATCTTGTTGTTTGGGGGTTGCTGGAACAAGGAACCCAAGGAGCCTGGCAAAGATCCTGATCAAAAAAATCCGCAAAAAGTAGAGCAGGACATCCTTCCTGAAGGCAAGCCCTACACTGTGCCGGAACTGAACCTTAAGATGATCTGGGTGCCCGCAGGCAAATTCATGATGGGCAGCCCGAAATCTGAACCGGGTCATCAGACTGAAGAAGAAAACCTGCATCAGGTGATAATTTCCCGCGGATTCTGGGTCGGCCAATTTGAAATCACCCAGTCACAATACGAGATGATGATGGGGGAAAACCCCAGCATTATCGTGGACCCCAGAATGCCGGTTCAGAAAGTCAGTTGGGAAAGCGCCATGGAATTCTGCAAGGAATTGACGAGTCGTGAAATGCAAGA
>CAJWSN010000007.1 GCA_913046175.1 uncultured Opitutia bacterium | reverse complement strand
GCAAAACGGTCCAGCTCGAGCCGGGTATAACTTTCAGTGGGTTCAATCATGAGGCCAAGGGCTTCGGGGAAGGCTACGGTTGGAGAGTGGAAGCCAAAGTCGAGGAAGAGTTTCCCGATTTGCGGGATGATTTGTGCTCGAGGGATTCCTGCAGTTTCGATCTGGTCAAAATCTTCCTCGGACAGCGTTAATATGAACTCATGCATCCGTGGTTCTTCACCGGCCCCCGTCGGCAGCATTGGAAAATCTTCCTTTAATTTCTCGTAAAGGTACCTGGAGGCGAGTACTGCTGTGGCAGACATGCGCCTGACCCCCTCCCGGCCAAGCCGGAGAAGGTAGGCATGGCAGCGCACCTTGTGGGCAAAGTTGCCCCAGTTGCGATGGAAGGAACCGATGCTTTTCTCGGGCCGCACTGGCTTAAAAAGACCGTTTGCACGCACGATCTGGTGCCCGGGCAGAAAATCAGCGAGCTTTTCACTGACGGCAACAATGGCGTCCCCGGGACCGCCGCCACCATGAGGTATGGTCCAGGTCTTGTGCAGGTTGTTGTGGACGGCGTCGACGCCCATGGCGCCAAGGTCAACCCAGCCGGCAATGGCGTTCATGTTGGCTCCATCCATGTAGACGAGGCCACCAACGGCATGGATCTTGTCGGCAATTTCCTTGAAACGAGTCTCGAAAACACCACCCGTGTTCGGATTGGTGACCAGGATGCCGCAGATATGTTGGCCGTGCAGGTCAATCTTGGCCTCGAGGTCAGACATTTCGATTTGGCCGGTGGGATCTGCCTCCAGAAGACCGATGCCGGTAGGACGATTTCCATCCTTTCCGTTATGGAAGCCCGCTGTAACCGCGGTGGCAAAGTTGGTGCCGTGGGCGGACTTGGGAATGAGAACGACATCTCGGTCATGATCATTTTTTGCCTCGTGGTAGGCCTGAAACATCTTGAGGCCCACCAATTCTCCTTGTGCGCCTGCCACGGGTTGGGTGGCGACTGCAGCGAGTCCTGTGATGGCCTTGAACCATTCCTGGGTTTCAAAAAGGATCTCCAGGGAGCCCTGTACATCCTCGACTGGTGCCTGTGGATGCGCGTTTGTGAAGCCAGGCAGGGAGGCAGCCCAGTCATTGATGTACGGATTATACTTCATTGTGCAGGACCCGAGAGGATAACAGGTTTTCTCGGGGCTGACGTTTAAGTCCGCGAGGGTCTGGTAGTACGCCCGGGTTTCATCCTGTGGGAGGTCAGGTAGTCCCACCGGTCCAGAGCGAAGAAGGTCATCCGGAATATTTGCAAGGGTTGTGGAACCTGATGCAGAACCAAATCGGGATTCAAAAAAAGCGATAAGGTGCGCGCAGTCCTCAGTTCCGCATTTGTCCGAAAAGCTGATTTTCAGGAGATTGTCCACGGCTTCCGGAAGGCGATCCCCGACGGACACCCCGATATGGAGGTTCTCAGCCCTGGCTTCGTGAATAAGTTCTGCGGTGGTTGTTGGAATGCGCAGAGTGGCCTCGTTAAAGAAATGGGCATCAGGAAAGGGAAGCTCAACACCAGGGATGGCAACAAGCTGTGCGATGGTTTCCTTGCAACATCGCAGGGCGCTTTTACATGACGCACGCATTCCCTGCTCCCCCTTTGCCAGGACCGCCGCCCCGGCAAGGGTCGCGAGAAAGGCTTGGTTGGAGCAGATGTTGGAGGTGGCTTTCTCCTTGCGTATATGCTGCTCGCGAGTTGAGAGAACCATCACCCGACAGTCGCGGCCTTTTGCGTCAAGGGATTTCCCAACATACCGTCCTGGTGTTTGCCGGATGCCGTTGCGATGATTGTCGTTGTAGCGTATGCCGAACAGGCCAAGGCCCGGCCCTCCGAAATTTGGCCCGATGGCCAGGTGTTGTGCCTCGCCAACGATTAGGTCAGCCCCTTCTGTGCCAAAATCGGATGGTGGCTTCAGGCCTCCGCCAGCGATGAGCATGGGATCGATAACTGCGATGCTTCTCGCTTTCATTTCGACAGCGAGGTCCGTGAGTGCATCCACGTCTTCCAGGAGACCGAGGTTGTTGACCTGTGGAAAGGCAATGGCTGCGAGGTCCGAGCCAAGACGCCCTGCCTCCCGGCGTATTGCTTCCTGGCAGACGGCACCGGTCTTGGGGTTAACTGGGGTGACAACGATTTCGACACCTGTATGGCGGAAAAGGGTTTGCACAACTTCAATATCGGCGGGGTGCAGGTTGGCCGGCAGAAGGGCGGCAGAGGACTTTCTTTTGAGCCTGATGGCGCAGCAGACAGCTTCGTGCAGGGCGGTTGCACGGTCGTAGAGGGAAGAGTTGATGGCCTCGAAACCGGTGAGGGTTGCCAGCAGGCACTGGTAAAGCCAATGGGTCATAAGAGTTCCCTGGCTCCTTTCCGGCTGGTAGGGAGTGTAGGAAGTTGTCAGGCTCCGCAGGCTACAAACGTAGGCAACAATTTCATGAACCGTAAAATCTGGCAGACTATCCCCGATGAAGGAGATGGCATGGTTGTTCTTTTGAGAAAGCCTAAACAGGGTTGCCTGCAGCTCCTCGTATGAAAGTTCCTCCGGGAGATGAGGCGGTTCTGCAAAACAGACATCCTTGGGAAGATGTCCGAATAAATCCTCAAAATCCTGAAGACCGGCTTTTTCAAGCATGTCCTGGAAATCCTGTTCACTGGCGGGAATATAATGCCGCGTCTTCTCTCGTGGTAGTGTTTCCGGATCGTAACCGAGTTCTGGAAGGTGTGCCTGCGACATCTTTCTTTAGGCTGCAATTTTATAAAGTAATGCCACTTTCTTGTGCGAGCTTGCCTGTGTCTATTCTTAATCGTGCCATTCGTTTTGCATTGCGTTTTTATTTCTACAGCTAATCCCCTTTTTTTCCCATGCTAAAGAAAGACAGAGCAGAGTATGTTCAGGACAAACTTGAAACCTTATACCCAGAACCCGCCATTCCGTTAACCCATAAGGATTCTTACACCCTGCTTGTTTCTGTTTTGCTCTCGGCACAATGTACGGATGAACGCGTAAACAAGGTGACGCCAAAACTGTTTGAGATGGCAGACACCCCTCAAGGCATGGTGCAATTGCCAACAAAGAGGATAGAGAATGTGATTCGGTCCTGCGGTTTGGCGCCTCGCAAGGCGGAAGCAATCTCTGCTCTCTCAAAAATCTTGTTGAGAAGACATGGTGGCAAGGTCCCCGCGAATATGGAGAGCCTGGAGGCCTTGCCCGGGGTGGGGCACAAGACCGCATCTGTAGTGATGTCACAGGCCTTTAATATCCCTGCGTTTCCGGTGGACACCCACATCCACCGTCTTGCGCAGCGCTGGGGACTGACTTCTGGAAAAAACGTTCGGCAAACAGAAAAGGACCTGAAGGCACTGTACCCGCCTGAATCTTGGAACAAGCTTCATCTGCAGATTATTTATTACGGCCGAGAATTCTGCAGTGCAAGAGGGTGTGATGGAACCAAGTGCGAGATTTGCCGGGCTTGTTTTCCAAGCCGACGAGAGCCTTTCCTGCATAGAAAGGCATAGAATGTCCAGTTAGACTTGACCGTCGGGCAGGGGTGGTCACAAGATTAGCTCATTAGGTTCAATACCTGCCAAGTTAATACAACTTAAGGAATCCCAAAAGGTTTGAAGTCAAGAAGCCGTATCGCCCGACCATTTCTTTTCCTGCTGACAGTTTGCCTGTTCCTGCATGCCTTTGCCGTTTTCTTTTTTGACAGTTTTTTCTTTTTTCTCCCATCTCAGGATTCTGTAAAAAAGGCATCTGTTGAGCCAACTGCCCCCCAATTACAGAATGTGCCTGGGCAGCCTCAGGAGCAAACACCGGAACAGCCTGCTGAGGTGTTGGACCAAGTTCCCGCAAGGCCGGCGCCGCAACTCGAGCGTAACTTTCCTTCACAGGTTCCACTACCTGTCCCGCTGGAATCCAGCCTGGAAAAACCTTTGATCGTACCTGCGACTGCAGAACCTCCGCCTGTTCGTTCAAAACCTGTCGGTTCTTCTGTGAAAGCCACCGCTTCCCGCCTCCAGTTCTGGGGCTTTGAGGACTATCAGGAAAAGGAACCGGAAAAACCACCACCTCCTTCCGTATTACCTTTGATCGCGCAGAAACCCACCCTCCCCACGGCTTTACCGGCAACCCTTGATGATTCAAGAAATACCCCTGCCATTGGGGAAGAAACACAAGTGCAGGTTATTGAGGTAAGGGAAAAGAAACCTGGGAGTTCTTTTTTTTACAACATTCCCATCCGGGGTCAGAAGATTTTGTTTATTTTGGAGGCATCGCAGGGCATGTCTCCAAATACGGTCGGTGAAGTGCTTAGCCTGGAAAACGAACTCAGGAGAGTTGTGGATTCGCTAAAAGAAAGCCAGAATTTTAATATTTGGGTTTTTATGGGTAACAAAATTGCACGATGTGGAACAGAGTTTATGCAAGCCTCCATGGATAATAAGGTATATTCCTTGCTGTGGCTTCGTAGTCATTATCAAAACCTTGCAAAAAATGATCTTGTAGAAGATAATAAACCAGCTGGTTATCCAGAGTCATATTCATCGGAAAGCGGATTAAACTGGGTAAGCCCGCTCTTTCTGGGATTACATTCTTTTCCTGACGAAATTTTTCTCGTTTCTTCACAATGGACACACAAAGACGAGCAACCTGGCTCAATCGATGCTATCCGCTTCTGGACACGTGAAAAACAGGTTAGCTGGAAAGATGCCTATGAAGACACCCAAAAATGGTTGGATGATGAGAATCGAGCCCGCACGATTAAAGGACTTCCGCCCCGTGCAGTCTTCAACCTCGAGGCCTTGATCGCCAAGAGGCATCCGGGTGTCCAACAACCTCCAGCAACCCTTAAAAACAGGGATAATACCTTTCGGGAGGAGATGGAGGGGCTGGTGCATTCCAAGGGCCTGGATAATCGGTTTTTCCTCAATATTATTCTTTATTCCCCCAAGGCTTCTGGAAACATGGAACATATCCATAAGTTTTCAAAACTCGCACGAAGCTATAGTGGGCGCTTTGTTCTAGTGGAAAAAAACGGTGAAATTCGAGAAATGTAATTTAATTTCCGAAATCTATTGACAAAACTAAAGACTAATGAGTGTTTTTCCAAACTGTATTGCAGAATTATTATAACCAAACCATATAGATTATCATGAGCGTTTATTCACAACTTAGAGATTTACAAAAAGAAGAAAGAAAGATTGCACTCAAAAAGAAGCGCCTGGAAAAGAAGGCAGCCAGGGATGAGGGATTGAAGCAGAAGGTGGATGCATTTGCTTCGGAAAATGGATTTCGTAATGGCAAGGCGCTGACCAAGCAGCTCGCTGACATTTATGGCGTGAGTGGTGGCGATGGTGGTCGCAGAAAGCGCACCAAGATTACTGGGGAACTGCGCGATGCCATCAAGTCTGAAGTTGGCGGTGGCGCATCCAAGAATTCAGTTTCAAAGAATCGCGGAATCAGCTATATCGTCGTGGACAAAATTACCAAGGGCGGTTACGACCATCTTTGAGTGGCCTTTTTTCAAAGCCCAACCCGGGTTCATGTAACCATTAATGGGCTTGGCTTTCTTATGGGCGGGGTTCTTGCCTCAAGAAATCCCATAACCGTAGGCACGACAAGGCAAGGGCTCTAAAATTTTCGAGGGGCCACTGGCTTTTCTTGTCTGAAATGGCATTCATGGGGTTCGGGTGGGTCTCCAGAAACAGACCATCCGCACCGGCTGTGATACCGGCCTTGGCTATTGTTGGGATGTACTTGCAGTCTCCTGAGCTTTCACTTCCCCCTGCTCCTGGAAGTTGCACGCCATGGGATGCGTCAATAATGACAGGCGTGGCAATTTTTCGCATGATTGGGATGGCCCGCATGTCCACGACGAGGTTGTTGTAACCAAAACTGGACCCTCTTTCAGTCACCCAGGTTTCGATGGGTTGCGTCGAGCGAACCTTTTCCACTGCAAATTGAATCCCTCCAGGTGCGAGAAACTGCCCTTTCTTTATATTCACCACTGAATTGGTTTCCCCTGCGGCGACGAGGAGGTCTGTTTGCCTGCAGAGAAAGGCAGGAATCTGGAGAACATCACAGGTTCCTGAAACCAGGGCAGCCTGTTCGGGCAGGTGAATGTCAGTGAGAACAGGCAGATTGAAGGTTTCCTTGACCAAACTGAGCAGTTTCAACCCCTCTTCCAGCCCCGGCCCCCGATCACTTGCCCTGTCAGTTCTGTTGGCCTTGTCGAAAGAGCCTTTAAAGATGACCTGCAGATTCTTGTGGGAACTTCCGAGTGCGGTTAATTCCTCGGCCACCCTCAGGCAGATATCACGATTTTCCAGTGAGCAGGGACCTGCGATTAGGAGAAAACGTTCGGGATTATAAAGCATCAGGAGACATCTTGTTTGACGCGTCCATCTCGAGTAATGGTTGGAGTTGCATTTTTTTCCCGGTAGCTGATTGCTGCTTCAATGAAGCTGGCAAATAAAGGGTGTGGGCAATTGGGCTTGGATTGGAACTCCGGGTGGAACTGTACCCCGACAAACCATGGGTGCCCCGGAAATTCCGTAATTTCCACAAGATTGCGGTCTGGGTTGATGCCACTGAACCTTGCACCCTTGGCTTCCAGTTTTTCCTTGAATGCGTTGTTAAACTCGTAGCGATGGCGGTGCCTTTCGGATATGGCAGTCTTGCCGTAAGCCCTGGCAACAAGACTTCCCTCCTCAATTTTACATGGGTAGCTGCCAAGGCGCATGGATGCACCTTTTTGCTCCAGTTTTTTCTGGTCTTCCATTATATCAATGACCGGATGTGGTGTAACGGGATCAAACTCTGTGCTGTTGGCTCCATCCAATCCGACAACCGATTCCGCAAAATCAATTATTGCGACCTGCATCCCAAGGCACAGTCCAAAGTAGGGAACCTCGTTCTCGCGGGCGTATCGAGCGGCTTGAATTTTCCCTTTGATTCCCCGGTCACCAAATCCTCCGGGCACGACGATGCCATCCAGTTGATGCAGGCGGGATAGGTTGGGCTCCTTTTCAAGAATCTCGGAATCGATCTTGATAAAGTCTACACCACAGTCGTTGTAGATGCCGCCATGAGTTAGTGATTCAAAAACCGAGAGGTAGGAATCACCGAGCTCTATATATTTACCAACAACGCCAATTGTTACGCGTTTTTGTGGAAACTTGAGCCTGCGGACAATGTCATCCCAATCCTGCATTGATGGCGGTTCATCCTCCATGCCGAGTTGTTGGACGACAAGCTGGTCCAGCTTTTCATTGTGTAGGCACAGCGGAAGTTCATAGATCGAAAATTCCACATCCATTTCCTCAATGACTGAATCCAGCGGAACATTGCAGAAAAGACTGATTTTTTGTCGCAGTTCGAGATCCAGGGTTTTTTCCGTGCGGCAAACAAGGATGTCAGGCTGGATGCCGATTTCCCGAAGTTTGGCCACACTTTGCTGGGTGGGCTTCGTCTTGAGTTCACCAGCTGCCCCCAAATAGGGAATCAGGGTGACATGAATGAAAAGGACATTCTCCTTGCCGACTTCCTGGGCAAATTGACGCATGGCTTCAAGGAAGGGAAGGCCCTCAATGTCACCAATTGTTCCACCAATCTCCGTTATGACCAAATCAAAACCTTCACTGTGTGCATGAATGCGCTGCTTGATTTCATTCGTGACATGGGGTATCACCTGAACCGTTTTGCCCAGATAATCACCCCGTCTTTCCTTTTGAATGACGGATTCGTAGATTTGTCCCGAGGTCAAATTGTTGAAGCGATCCAAGGGAGGGGAGGTGAACCTTTCATAGTGCCCAAGGTCGAGATCTGTCTCTGCCCCATCATTGAGGACGTAAACCTCTCCATGCTGGAAGGGGTTCATTGTTCCCGGGTCCACATTAAGGTAGGGGTCAAACTTCTGTAGTCGCGGCCGAAATCCCCGTTTTTCCAAAAGGGTTCCCAGTGCTGCGGAGGTAAGGCCTTTTCCCAACGAGGAAACCACGCCTCCAGTAATAAATATATACTTCATGGGTCAACTATTTGGTGAGACCTTTTCCTTGTATCCTCTTTGTCTTTTGGCAATGCCAGCTCTTGTCCAGCAGGAGTAATCTCCATGCACGCAGGATTGCAAACCAAAAATTGCATAACTCCAAAAATAACAGGATTTTTTGCCCTGTTCCGTGGGGTCAAATTGATGTCATAGGAAAATTTATTCCGGGAATGGGATGACCTTATAATTCTGATGGATTAAAAAGTGAGGTTTTATTGGCGCCAATATTTCCTTAATTATAATTCTGCCTTGAATTTTGAATGAAAACCACCTGTTGCCACATATTTTGTTCCTCTATCGGGAAGAAATACCTGATGGCTTTGTCCGGAATGGTCTTGCTGGGCTTTGTCTTGGTTCACATGTTGGGTAACCTGCAAGTTTTCCTGGGGCAGGAAGCCATTAATGCTTATGCCGACAAACTACAAAGTTCCCCGGCGGTTCTTTGGGGCTTTAGATTCTTTTTGTTGGCAGCCACATTAATCCATGTCTTGACTGCGATCTCCCTTGTTCGTGAAAACCGGGCGGCCCGGCCGGATGCCAACGGCGATGAAAAATTTGTTCAAGCGACAATCGGTTCCCGCACAATGGGCCTTACGGGATCGCTAATTTTCGCCTTCATCGTCTTTCATGTCCTGCACTACACTGTACGGGTTACCCATCCCGAATATCAGCAAATTGCGCACTATACCTTGGGTAAGAGCCACAAGGAAGTCCACGATGTTTATACCATGGTCATCATGGGATTTCAGGAAAAGTGGATTTCGGCAATTTACATTGTTTGCATGGCTTTGCTTTGCCTGCATCTTACGCATGGGGTGAGCAGTCTCTTCCAGACCCTCGGCATTCGCAATACGACCTGGAAAACCAACCTTGATCGTCTGGCCATTGTTTATGGCTGGGTTATTTTTATCGGCTTTGTCTCCGTACCCATCGCAGTATTGATGGGCGCGGTTCCGCCGACCGGCTGACTCATGAACCTAGACGCCAGAACACCCGATGGGCCGATAGCTGAAAAGTGGAGCCGGCACAAGTTCACCAACAAGCTTGTCAACCCGGCCAACCGTCGAAAATACCATGTGATCATGGTGGGCACGGGCCTTGCAGGTGGTTCAGCTGCAGCGACTCTGGCTGAGCAGGGTTACAACGTTACCGCCTTTTGTTATCAGGACAGTCCCCGGCGGGCCCATAGCATTGCGGCCCAGGGAGGCATTAATGCGGCCAAGAACTACCAGAATGATGGAGACAGTGTTCACCGTCTTTTCTACGACACGGTCAAGGGTGGCGACTTCCGTTCCCGCGAGGCCAATGTCCACCGTCTTTCTGAAGTCAGTGCCAACATCATCGACCAGTGTGTCGCCCAAGGAGTGCCTTTTGCCCGTGAATATGGTGGACTCCTTGCCAACCGATCCTTTGGCGGGGCTCAGGTCTCCCGCACCTTCTATGCCCGTGGGGCCACCGGGCAGCAGTTACTGCTTGGTGCCTATTCCGCGTTGAGCCGGCAGATTGGGCTTGGTGCCGTGAAGATGTACAACCGGCATGAGATGCTGGATCTTGTTCTTGTCGACGGCCATGCCAAGGGTGTTGTCACACGCAACCTTGTCACAGGCGAAGTCAAAAGCTGGGCTGCTGACGCTGTTATCCTTGCCACCGGTGGTTACAGCAACGTTTTTTACCTTTCCACCAACGCCACTGGCTGCAACAGCATCGCCACCATGCGTGCCTACAAAAAAGGCGCAGGCTTTGCCAACCCCTGCTACACGCAGATTCATCCCACCTGTATTCCACAAAGCGGTGACCACCAATCCAAGCTCACCCTCATGTCCGAGTCTCTTCGCAATGACGGTCGTGTCTGGGTGCCAACCGATGTTGCTGATTGCGAAAAGCCATCCCATCAGATTCCCGAAGAAGCCCGCGATTACTTTCTTGAACGCAAGTACCCCAGTTTTGGAAACCTTGCCCCGCGTGACATTGCATCACGAGCCGCCAAGGAGGCGTGTGATGAAGGCAGGGGAGTCGGCCCGGGCAAGCGTGGGGTCTACCTGGACTTTGCCGATGCCATCCAGCGTCTTGGTGCAAGTGCCATTAAGGAGCGTTATGGCAATCTTTTTGATATATATCAGCGTATCACGGGGGATAGTGCCTACGAAAAGCCCATGCGCATCTATCCTGCACCTCACTATACAATGGGGGGTCTATGGGTGGATTATAATTTGCAGAGCACCATCCCTGGGCTCTTTGTCATTGGGGAGGCCAATTTTTCCGACCATGGAGCCAACCGTCTGGGAGCCAGCGCATTGATGCAGGGGCTGGCCGATGGTTACTTCGTCCTTCCCAACACCCTTCCCAATTATCTTGCCGGCGAAAAGCCGGGCTCCATTGACACGGGCATGGAGGCCTTCCGGCAGGTTGAGGCCGACGTGAATGCCTTCACGAACAAGCTTCTTTCAATCAACGGAAACCGAACCGCCCGCTCCCTCCATCTTGAACTTGGCCGTCTCATGTGGGAAAAATGTGGTATGGCGAGGAACAAGGCCGGACTCGAAGAGGCGCTGCAGAAGATACCTGAAATTCGTGAGGAATTTGAAAACAACCTCAAAGTCGTAGGCACGGACAAGGAACTTAACCAGGAACTTGAACGGGCTGGTCGCCTTTCGGAATTCCTTAACCTCGCTGAACTTATGTGTCATGATGCCTTGGAGCGCGATGAATCCTGTGGCGGTCACTTTCGCGAGGAGCACCAGACGGATGATGGCGAGGCCGTCCGAAATGATGAAAGATTCGCCCATGCTGCGGTCTGGGAATACAAAGGTCTTGGTGAAAAGCCGGTTCGACATGTCGAGGAACTCGGGTTTAAGGATGTAAAGCTGGCTATTCGCAGCTATAAATAAATCACCTGTGACGAATCGCAATACATGAACCTCAAACTCAAGATTTGGCGACAGGACGAAACGAGTGGAGCAGGCCGGTTCAAGGACTACGAAATTCGCGATGTTTCCCCAGACTCCTCCTTTCTGGAAATGCTGGATTTACTGAATGAGAAACTTGTCGAGGCCGGCGAGTCTCCGGTGGCCTTTGATTCCGACTGTCGGGAAGGTGTTTGTGGAATGTGCTCGCTGACGATTAATGGAGTTCCGCATGGTGGCCACCGTGGCACCACCACCTGTCAGCTTCATATGCGCAGTTTCAATGATGGTGACACCATCACCATTGAGCCTTTTCGCGCAAATGCCTTTCCTGTTCTCCGGGACCTCGTCGTGGATCGGGGTGGTTTTGATGAAATCATCCAGGCTGGCGGCTTCATTACCTGTCGTACGGGGAGTTCCCAGGATGCCAATGAGGTGCCAATTCCCAAGCCTGTGGCGGATGATGCCTTTGACTTTGCAGCATGCATAGGTTGCGGAGCCTGTGTTGCCGCCTGCAAGAATGCCTCTGCCATGCTTTTCACCGGGGCCAAGGTTGCGCATCTTAACACTCTTCCCCAGGGTAAGGCCGAAAAAGACCGCCGTACGTTGGCAATGGTGGCCAAGATGGATGACGCTGGTTTTGGAAACTGCCGTAATTACGGCGAATGCTCAGCAGCCTGCCCCAAGGAAATCCCGCTCGACGTTATTGCCAAGATGAATCGCGACTACGCAGTTGCCTCGGTCAAGGGCATTATTGGTAAATAAAGCCAGTATTCTATTTCAGGCTTCTACTTGGGGCCTGTCGGGTTCCGGCCAGTCTATGTGGTAGAAATTGCCGCGGGGCTTGTCAGTGCGTTCGTAGGTGTGGGCACCGAAATAATCGCGCTGGGCTTGCAGCAGGTTTTGGGGAAGCCGGGCGGTACGATAGCTGTCATAATAGGAGATGGCGGAAGCAAAGGTCGGAATGGGGACACCGTGCTCAATGGCTGTGCCTGCAACTATGCGCCAGTTTGCCTGGGCATTGTGTATGGCATCCTTGAAATAGGGGTCGAGCAGGAGATTGGCCAGCTCCGGGTCACGGGCATAGGCTTCGGTAATTTTCTGGAGAAAAGCAGCGCGTATGATGCAGCCTCCGCGCCAGATTTGTGCGATTTCACCAAAGTTAAGCTTCCAGTTGTATTCGTTCTGGGCTTCACGCATCAATTGGAACCCCTGCGCGTATGAACAAATTTTGGAGCAGTACAATGCATCGCGGATGGCTTCCACAAAGGCGGCCTTGTCACCGTTAAATTCGAGGCCTGGTCCCTCGAGGATGTTGCTGGCGGCCACGCGTTCGTCCTTCACGGCGCTAAGGCAGCGGGCGAAAACAGCTTCAGCAACAGTTGGTGCGGGCACGCCCATGTCGAGGGCGTTGACCGATGTCCATTTCCCGGTGCCTTTCTGCCCCGCGGTGTCGAGGACGATGTCGACGAAGGGCTTGTCGGTCTCGGGATCAGCCTGCTGGAGAATGTCGGCGGTGATTTCAATCAGAAAGGAATCCAGCAGTCCTTCATTCCAGCGCCCAAAGACCTTGCCGATTTCAGATGGAGTCATGCCGAGCACATTCTGCATGAGGTCATAGGCCTCGCAGATCATCTGCATGTCGCCGTATTCAATGCCGTTGTGAACCATCTTGACGTAATGGCCGGCGCCATCGGCACCGATGTAGGCAGAGCAGGGGACCCCACCTTCGATGGGCTTGCCGGGTTCCGCTCCCTCCAGGGGTTTTCCGGTATCGGGGTCAACCTTGGCGGCAATGGCCGTCCATACGGGCTTTAGTTCCTCCCAAGACTTGGCATCCCCGCCGGGCATGAGGGATGGACCAAAGCGCGCGCCTTCCTCGCCTCCGCTGACGCCGGAACCAACAAACCGAATCCCTTTTTCGGACAGTTCCTTCTCCCTGCGTATTGTGTCGGTCCACTTGGCATTGCCGCCATCAATGAGGATGTCGCCATTTTCAAGCAGGGGGAGGAGGCTGTCGATGACGGCATCCGTTGGGCCGCCGGCCTTGACCATGATTACGACCTTTCTCGGGCGCTTGAGGGAATTAATAAACCCCTCAAGGCTGGCGCATCCATGAAGTCCCCCGGGAGTGCCAGGGTTTTTGGCCACAAAGCTTTCCATCTTGGAAGTGGTCCGGTTATAAACCGAGATGGCGAAGCCATGGTCTGCGATGTTGAGTGCGAGGTTCTGTCCCATCACGGCGAGGCCGATGAGACCAATTTCTGATAGTTCTTCAGGCATGAATGTGTTGCGAGGTGAAAATTTGGAAAAAAACTATCTGCCTGAAAGCAGGTTTTGAGGCAAGTTCAATGGCGATGCACATGGGCCTCGCAGTGTTCGCATCTCACCCATCCTGAGTGGCCGTCTGCGTAGTGCTCCTTTTTCCAGATGGGAACGCGGGCCTTGACCTCGTCAATAATATAGCGGCACGAGCGAAAGGCATCCTGACGATGCTTTGCCGTTACTCCCACCCATACTGCAATTTCACCAACTTGCAGGTGACCCGTGCGGTGGACACATCGGGTGTCGATGATGTCGAACTTCTTGAAGGCTTCATCAATGATGCGGTTGCCCTCCCGATTCGCGAGATCTGGATAAGCCTCGTATTCCAGGCTAATGACATCTCTTCCCTCATTGTGGTTGCGGACCCATCCCTCGAAGCTGCTGAATCCACCGGCCGCAGGATTTTTCATGGAGGAGGCAGGGTCCCGTGGGTCGAAGGCTTTGCCAGCGAGTAGGAAGCTTTCTTGGGTCATGGATGCGGCAGTCCCTTCCAGTCAGAAATTTAAATTACCAAATTCCATTGAAATAAAAAAACTAAACTCAAAAACGGCCAAAGCGAATCGATGGCCTTGTTTTGGATTTTGGTATTTGCTCTTTTGTATTTGTTTCGGGTTTTGAAATTCGTATTTTGGGCTTTTACACCTTCCAGCGATCAACCTCCGGCAACGGGTGGGATGTAGACAACTTCATCGCCCTCGTTTAGTGGGGTGTCCATAGCTGAAAATTCCCCGTTAACAGCAACACGCAACTGCTCCGTTGTGAGGGGAAAATGGAATGCTGCTTTCAGCTCACCGTAGAGTTCAGCGGGGCAGGTGGCCGTGGTTTGTCGTGATTCTTCCGACTGCCCGCGTTTTTCCCGTAATATGGCAAAATATTGGAGCCTGATGGTTTTCATCTGCTGCGGGTGCTTATTCGTTCGAGTGCTTCCGTGTATTCTTCAGGGGTATTGATGTTGTCGAGCGCTTCCGGGGATGGCAGTTCAAGCAGATGGGTGTCGCCCTGGATCAGAATCTTGCGTGGACAACGAATGTTTTCGGCAAGTTTTTGGCGGATGAAGTCTTCTCCATGGGGTTCCCAGATGGCACAAAGGGGCTCAGGAAGTCGGTCATGGGTGCTGCGGTAGGCTACAGCCAGTTTTTCAGGAACACGGTTTTGAATGAGGTGCTGCAGTGTTTGGTTATCGAGAAAAGGAAGGTCGCAGGCAACAACCAACAGGGATCGGCCTGGATTTGCAGTGAAAGCAGAGAGGATGCCGCCAAGTGGTCCTATATCCTGATATTGATCCAAATCATGTATGAGCTGGATATGGTACATCTGGACTGCTTCGGGCACAGTTTGTCCTGGTCGAAGGGAAAGGGAGGTTGGAATATCCAGATCCTGCAGGAGGGTAATTGCCCGGGCAAGCTGGGTTTGTCCCTGGTAAAGGAGGGCGGCCTTGTTCTTGCCCATGCGCCGACTGTGTCCTCCTGCAAGGAGTACTGCGTGCAGTGTTGGAGTTTCAGCCTTCATGGCGGAAGTCGGCCTTGCCGCCGGTTTTTTCGACGAGACGTGTGTCACGTATGACAATGCCATGGGAAAGGCTCTTACACATGTCGTAGATCGTTAGCGCGGCCACAGATGCCCCGGTGAGAGCCTCCATTTCCACGCCGGTCTTGTGGGTGGTTTTGACCGTGCATTCAATGTGGACTGTGTTGGCTGTTTGAAGCTGTACAGTGATTTTGATGCCTTCAATGGGTAGTGAATGACAGAATGGAATTAACTCAGCAGTTCGCTTCACGGCCTGGGTTCCTGCGATAATGGCTGTTTGGAAAACGGGTCCCTTCTTGGACTTGATTTCTTCTTTACCTTTTTCTGGAAGCAGACCCTCCGGGAATTCCACGATTGTTCGTGCTGATGCGATTCGTTGTGTGGCAGTTTTGTCGGTTATATCAACCATCCTAGGTTGATCCTTGTTGTCGAGGTGTGTGAGCATGGGCATAAAAGGAAAGGGGTGTGGGCGAATCTTGACAAGTGAAACCGATTCCACGGACTCATGTGCATGAATCGGAAGTCTTGGTTGTTATTACTATCGGGCCTGATTGGCTTTCTGGGTGTTTTACTTGGTGCAACGGGTAAGCATGCCTTAAAGGAAGAGGTGGAAAGCAAACTTTACCAAAACTTTGAAACGGGCCTAAAATACCATCAGGTCCACGGGGTTGCCCTTTTGGCAATTGCACTGGGGAGCCTTGTGGTCCCTGGCAAGACGCGCGCTTCCCGGCTACAGGCTTCTGGATGGCTTATGTTTGCAGGCCTCATACTTTTTTCCGGAAGCCTTTATCTCTTGGCTTTTACGGGGTCGGAAATTTTCGGCAGGGTCACTCCTTTTGGTGGTACCCTGCTAATGGCGTCTTGGCTTGTCTTGTCCTGGGCGGCAGCGACGCCTGGTCAGACATCATAGTAAAGAAAGAATTCGTAAGGGTGCGGACGCAGCCGCACCTCATCGTATTCCTTGACCTTGAGCTCGATGAAGTTCTCGATGAAATCCTGGCTGAAGACCCCGCCCTTGGTGAGGAATTCATGATCAGCAGCGAGCGCATCAAGGGATCCCTTCAAAGAGTCAGGCACATGGTCCAGGTTGGCTGCTTCCTCCGGCGCGAGGTCGTACAGGTTCTTGTCCATGGGCTCGCCCGGGTGTATCTTGTTTTCAATCCCGTCCAGTGCAGCCATCATTAGTGCGGAGAAGGCAAGATATGGATTGGCTGTCGGGTCCGGGCAGCGGAATTCCACGCGCTTGGCCCTGGGGCTGTCGCTATACATGGGAATCCGGCAGATTGCTGAACGGTTTCGGGCGGAGTAAGCCAGGGTGACCGGGGCCTCGAAGCCCGGGACAAGTCGCTTGTAACTGTTGTTGGTCGGGTTGGTGATCGCGCAAAGTGCAGGTGCGTGCCTGAGGATGCCCCCAATTGCATAGAGCCCTTCTTCGCTCAATCCTGCGTACTGGTCTCCAGCGAACAGGGTTTTTTCCCCGTTCCAGATGGAGATATGGATGTGCATGCCCGAGCCATTGTCATCAAACAGCGGTTTTGGCATAAAGGTGGCACTCTTTCCGTTCTGGTAGGCGACATTCTTGACCACGTACTTGTACTTGCACATGCTGTCTCCAATACTAAGCAGTGTGTCGAAACGCAGGTCGATCTCTGCTTGACCACCCGTGGCCACTTCATGGTGTTGGCACTCTATATCCAGCCCGATATCCATCATCGTAAGGATCATTTCGTTGCGGATATCCATGTGCTTGTCCAGGGGCGGGACAGGCAGGTAGCCTTCCTTGTGACGAATCTTGAATCCCTGGTTTGGAAATTCCTCCTCGCCGGAGCCCCAGATTCCCTCGTCCGAGTTTACATGGTAATAGGACTCGTTGGAGGCGGTGTTGTAACGAATATCATCAAAAATAAAGAATTCAGCCTCTGGTCCAAAGTATACGGCATCACCAATCCCCGTGCTTTTCAGGTACGCTTCTGCTCGCTTGGCTATTCCTCTGGGAGACCGGTCGTATGGTTCGCGGGTGATGGGATCCTCCACGTCGCAGATTAGGCTCAAGGTGGATGCTTCTATAAAAGGATCAATAAACGCCGTTGTTGGGTCGGGGATAACAAGCATATCTGAGGCTTGGATGCCCTGCCAGCCGCGAATGCTTGATCCATCAAAGCCCAATCCGTCTGTAAACAGGCTCTCGTTGAGTTCCCCAACAGGTATCGTGAAATGTTGCCAGGCTCCGTGAATGTCACAGAATTTTAGGTCAACTACCTTTACATCATTGGATTTGGCTAGTGACATTACCTCTTGAATAGTCATTTTCTTTTGGGTTGTGGGGATGGGGATTGAAGGAGGCGCGATGGCGGTGAAACTTGGAACCTGCTTCGCGTAAGGTTTAGTTTGGGATGTGAAATAGCACCCGGATCAGGCTGTAAACAACTTTTTCCCCAAGGTTTTGAATTTTGATTCATTTATTGCGGTTGATGTTTCCTTTCGTTACGGTCGTTCATGTTAGCTTTTCATCATGTTTGCCAGGTGTGGTCGGGTTTGCGAATGTGGAACATATGTTTTCTTTTCTCAATGTAACATGAGAAATATAACCTTTTCAATTTTGCCAATACTTAAGGTTGTTACATAATGTAAACAAAAAGGAAATAAATTTTGTGCTTAATTTCATCAAATGAATAGGATTAAACTGTAATTACCCTGAAGCCATGCCAATTACATAATATTATTAAAAACATATAACACCACACGACCAATTGATACAAAATACATTACAAATCAGAAATATATATTGCAGAAATTTTATTGACGAAATTGTTTTACCTGAAATATTCTACGAGATGCTTTTTTTAGGCGATCCAAGAGCATCAGAACCAATTTGAACGCAACCAATGGCTAACATATTTGGAGGGCAGTCATCTTGGCTTTGGGATGATGCAGGAAAAAAATCCAAGAAGGCAGGTGGGGGCGTCAAAACCAATGACATGGAAATGTTAACGCCGGGGCTTTTAAAGGGAAAGGAGCTCAAGGCACGCCTCAAGGGCTTGAGCCATGAAGAGCGGCAGGTGATTCTTCAGGAACAGGAATTGTACCGGGCCCGGGGCAGGATTCGACGGCAGGATCGCCTGAAGGAGTTTGTTAAAATGTCAGGTTTCAAGGATTTGCCAAGAGGGCGGGGTAGGATTTCAGCCACCTATCAGTTTGTGCAGGCGTTGCTTGATTTGCTCAACAAGCACGAGTTAAATCGTCTGGCTTCTTTTTTAGCGCATGGTGGCGTCAGCCAGCAGACGGTCAAACGCCCAAAGTATACCAAAGAGGATAAATCTACAATCCTGCGCATGGCTGCTGAAGGTCGACGGGACAGGGAGATTGCCGATGCAATCAATCGCCCCCTGCCTTCGGTCACCCGGAAGCGAAAGCAGTTGCAGGCCGACCAGGCGTCGTCTCATTCGGCTTCATCGGACATGGCATCAAGGTCCTAGTCCGCTCACCCGGGCATCATCGGGTCTGTAAAATACACTTTAAATTGTATTACACCTGAATCCTTGGTTCTCTTTTCGGGCCGAGGATTCTGAATTCATGTATATAGTAAAGTCACCTCTTCCTGATCAGATGGTGGATGTGCTCGAGGGCTTCTTCTGTGACTCGGAGCATGCGAGTCAATGGACGATTGAAGGCTTGCCGGGCCGGGGAGGTTTGTATCTTTGCGGTTTTTTTAATAATCCGGTGGACGCCGAGTCAGCCTGGAAGGATTTACGCATCTGTTTTCCGGACCTTTCTGACAACCCAGATGTAGAACCCCTGGAGGATCGGGATTGGCAGGAGGCCTACAAGGAGCATTTCCATCCCTGGTCGTGCAAGGGAATGCATTGGGTGCCGATTTGGGAGAGGGACAACTACACTGTCCCGAATCAGGACATCGCCTTGTATTTGGACCCGGGAATGGCTTTTGGCACAGGAAATCATCCCACAACCCGCCTCACCCTTGAGGGGATGATGGATTTTGTTTCTTGCGTTGAAACCAATAAACTTGGCGGCAGACGAGTTGTGGATGCTGGTTGTGGTTCCGGGATTCTTGCCCTGTCCGCCCTTCTGTTGGGATTTCGGAAAGTGACCGCCTTTGATATTGATGAGGATTCCCTGCATGTCTGTCGGCACAATGCCTTGTTGAACGGCTTGCAGGATGGTGTTGATTTTTTCAGGGAGGAGTTACAGACAGCTCTCAAAGAGGGCTCGGCCGATTTGATACTGTGCAATATTCTGGCCAATGTTCTCATTGAGAACCGCAAGGTTTTGCTTGGCGCACTCAATCCTGTTCCTGATTCCTGCTTGGTCCTCAGTGGCATCCTCGAAGGGGAGGCCGATGGTGTCGGGGATGCCTATCGTAAAGCCAGTGACGAACTTGGCATTTCCCTGGTGATTTCCAGAATAACTTCGGAGGGCTGGGTGGCATTTTCCATGAGGATTCCCACTTGAAGGTGGATCGGGAAAAGCCCGTCGAGGACTTGCCTTGTCAGCGAATGCTGCCGATATTGTTTTGGTCAACGACAAGTATGTTTAAGCCTGCCCCAGTTTCAATCAGCCAAATTTTGTGGCTTGTTTCCTTCCTCTTTTACCTGCTGACTGCTCAACAGGGCAGAGGCGA
>CAJWSN010000006.1 GCA_913046175.1 uncultured Opitutia bacterium | reverse complement strand
TATCGCCCACCATTTGTACCCAGTGAGTTGTGTAAGTAATTTCTTCTTCAACGACGCCGCCGCCGAACCTGTGTAAAACTCTCTTAGTTTTTGGCATTTACTACCTCCAAATCTCGCATTCTATACATCTTTTTATTCTTCTGGGAATTGCTTGCCGTTACATCCGTTTTCCAGATCTGGGCCCGAAAGAGCCCACAATCCTTTGGCGCCGGGCAGCGTTACCTTATCTTTCACATTCTCTCGGGCCTTCTCCTCCTCGGGGGCATGGGGCTTCATTATCACGAGACAGGATCACTGGAAATCCGGCAGCTGGAACTGGCGGGACTTGCCGCATGGCTGATCTTTTTTGCCATTGGCATCAAGTGCGCCTTTCCCGGATTGCACACCTGGCTGGTGGAGGGATATCCTGCAGGCACATCCACGGGTACAGTATTTCTCTGCTGCTTTACAACCAAGGTGGCGGTCTGTACCCTGGCGCGCACATTTGCCGGAACGGAGCTACTCATCTGGATCGGGAGTGCGATGGCGATGTTCCCGATTTTTTACGCGGTGATTGAGAACGACCTTCGCCGTGTCCTGGGCTACAGCATGATCAACCAGATTGGCTTTATGGTTGTGGGGATCGGCATTGGCACTGACCTGTCCATTAATGGTGCGGTTGCCCACGCCTTCAATGACGTCTTGTTCAAGGGGTTGCTTTTCATGTCGATGGGTGCGGTGTTGATGCGAACCGGCCGAATCAATGGCTCGGATCTCGGGGGTCTCTACAAGACAATGCCTTGGAGCGCCGGGTTTTGTATCGTGGGTGCGTCTTCCATCTCGGCGTTCCCTCTCTTTTGCGGTTTTGTGAGCAAATCCCTGATTATGTCAGCCGCTGCACATGAAGGCTATACAATGGTTTGGTTCATGCTTTTGTTTGCGGCAGCCGGCGTCTTTCACCACGCAGGAATCAAGATTCCATTCTTTGCATTTTACCACCACGACTCCTCGGCACCGGACCTGCGTCTTCCGCTCACCGGAATCCAGGGAAGGGAGGCTCCCTTGAACATGCTCTGTGCAATGGGCCTTGGGGCAACCCTGTGCATTTTTATAGGTTGTTTTCCACGATTTCTCTACGATCTGCTGCCCCGAGACGTGGTGTATGATCCTTACACTGTCAGCCATGTAATTGCCCAGTTGCAATTGCTTTGCTTTTCCGCCCTGGCTTTTGCGGCATTGCAAATGCTGAAATTGTACCCTCCGGAGTTGCGTTCAACCAACCTTGATACAGACTGGTTTTTCCGGAAGGGAATGGGTGCGGTTGAGCGATTCCTCGCTTGGAGCCTCAATGGAATCAATGCATTTGTGAAGGCGGTTGTCGTGGGGCTTGCCATACCTTCCATACAGTCTTTCCTCACTCATCTGCCCAGTAGAACCCTGGCTTACCTGCAGACACCGCAGTGGGGCATTTTATCTGGCCGCAACCTGAAGCTGCGGGATAAACGCCGCGATTTATGCAATGAGGCTAAAAGGGGGTTTTTTCCGGCAGGACTTGGAGCTTTGGCTGCGGTGGTGATTCTCGGACTCCTGTTTTTTGCAAGGTAGCCTCCGAGGGCATTACTTGAACTCCGGGAAGAACGGGTTGTGGGATTTTTCCTGGGAGACAGTAGACAGTGGACCATGCCCGGGGCAAAGGACTGTGTCATCAGAAAGCGTAAGGATTTTTTCGCGGTTGTTTTGCAGGGCATCCTCGTAGGAGACCATGCCTCCTCCCATTGATCCTGCGAAGAGGGCGTCACCAACGATTGCCACTGGTGCGGGCATGCCATCCACCACATAAGTGATACCTGCAGGGGAGTGCCCACTGGTCTTGCGGCTGTTCAGTCGCAGTCCAGCTGTCTCGAGTGTCCAGCCTTCCTCAATAGTCTCTGCACCGTGGACGGGTTCATCCTTGTGAATAAAAGCGGGTGGATTGCCTGTGGCGGCGCGAAGACTGTCCAGTTCTGCTATGTGGTCACGGTGTGAATGGGTAAGGCAGATGGCAGCAAGTTTAAGGTCTTTCTTGCGGAGTTGGTTGAGGATTTCGGAACAGTCGGTCCCTGTGTCAAAAACAATAGCCTCATCACTTTCCAAAGAGTGCAATAAATAGGCATTGACGATCATGTCTCCGTAGTAGGTGTGGAACGCATATAGCCCGGGTATCTCCGGTTGATTTGGGAACCATTCCTTTTTAGCAGATGCAAGCAGGGTATCCGGATGAAGACCAAGGGCTGGGGCAACTCTCATTATGGACTCTTTATCTGAGCCCCCCATGCGGAGAGCCTTGATTTGCTCCCGGTCAAGACCGGTTCGTTCAGCCAATTCCCCTGTGTCAATAGACAAGCCTCGCTGTGCCTTTCCAATAATATCTTCAGAAAAGTCTTCGAGGGGGATGGCCATTTTTCATGAAGGAGGGGTGCACAAAATAGTTAAAGCGATAGGGCAATGATTTGCTTCGGCTTCAGGCGACACCAGCCTTGGCTGCATGGGAACCAAAGTGTTCGCTTTGTTCCTCGGCGTGGTAGGAGGAGCGGACAAGTGGTCCGGACTCAACAACATCAAAGCCGATATCCAGCGAGAATTTTTTCCATTCTTCAAACTCCTCGGGGGTCACCCAGCGATCAACTGGCGTGTGTGAAGGAGTGGGTTGAAGATATTGCCCGAGTGTGAGGATGTTGACATCGGCGATTCGGAGATCTTTCAGTGCCTTGCCGATTTCCTTCGGCTTTTCACCGATACCCAGCATGAGTCCTGACTTGGTAGTGAATCCACGGTCTCCTGCATGTTTGAGGACATCCAGCGAGCGGTTGTATGAGGCTGTCCGTCGGATGGGTTTCTGGAGCCTTTCGATGGTTTCGAGATTGTGATTAAAAATGTCCGGTTCTGCGTCGAGAACATCATCAAGGTTGTTTAGTTTGCCTTGGAAGTCCGGGGTCAGAACCTCGATCGCAGTTTGTGGGCAGCGGTTTCGTATTGCGCGAATGGTACGGGCCCAGACGGTGGCACCACCGTCTTTCAGATCATCGCGGGCCACCGAGGTAATGACGCAATGCCGAAGTCCCATGCGCGCGACTGCATCAGCAACCCGTGCGGGTTCAGCAAGGTCCAGTTCGGTGGGTTTGCCCGTGTGGACAGCGCAAAAAGTGCATGCGCGTGTGCAGACGTTGCCAAGGATCATCAATGTCGCAGTACCCCTGGACCAGCATTCACCCATGTTGGGGCATTGGGCACTTTGGCAAACAGTATGCAGTTCATTGTGCTCCACGATGGCCCTGACCTTTCGGTAGTCTGGACTGGTGGGAAGCTTTGCGCGGAGCCAACTGGGTTTGCGATTTTGCATTTAAGCGAGACGAACTCTGCAGAATCCTCGATGGAATTCAATCGCAGATTATTTGAATTGAAATATCTCCCAGGAACCTGGCCTGGGCCATGAACCAGCCCAATCTTGAATTAACGAATTGAGGAAAGGCCAGGGTCGGTTGTCTTCTTGGTCTGAGGCTTTGGATTTATTTTTGCAGGTGCCAAGGGGGAGGGTTGGGGCTTGTTTTCTGAGTTTGCCTGTGAGATTGCACGGTCAATAGCGACTTCCAGCCTTTCCAGGTCGACACCGTTCCAGGTATCCGGGGAGGACATGACATCAAGGATTATTTTTTGGTTGCCCAGTTTCTGCCAGTTTTTCTCATTGACCAGGCGGATGAGCTCGGGGTCATTAAGTGCGGCCTTGGCTTTTGGGGTGTTCAGAAGCTCCTGGGCTTCCGGACTCTGAAGAAAAAACCTGCGGGCCTCCGGGTTGCGAGTGAGGAAGGTGAGCTTGGAGCCTACCCGTAAAGTTCGCGGATCAATCGGCTTTATATCAGACAGTGCTTCACTCAGCGGTGTCTGTTGAATCAGCCCCATGGTTTCGCCCACAAGTTCCAGCCACTTCGGGACTGGCTTCACTCCACCATCCTGAGAATTTGTGTTTTCACCGGGACGTTCTGGACTCTCCACCATTTTGTAGGCTTGGAAACACTCGTAACCATACCTGCAGCCGACGACCAATGCACCGAGGATCACCAGATTGATCATGAAGCCCAAGGCAGCGCCACCTGCTGCATAGGAAATCCTGTTTCCGCCAGCCTGGTCCTTTGTCTTCTTGAAAATTGTGTAGGCAATGGTCAGCAGGATCAGGTAACTGAAGAGGAAAGTGTAGAAAAACGCTGCCATCTCCAGGGCAAGCAGCGGAACCTGGATATGGTTTTCCAAAAGGATGGCGATTTCTGCCCGAAAATGCCAGGAACCCAGCAGGGAGATGGTCAAGGCCAGCAGGGCTGTGAATTTACGGGGAAATCCATGCTTCCAACCCGACCACGCACCTTGGAGCAAAAACATCCCTGTCAAGCCCAGCACGACGAGTCCTGGCATCGTCAACCAATTCATTTGGGGCATGCTTTCAATTGCATTGTCCATCAGGTACACAAATACATAATTAGCATGCGCAGTACGCTATGCCAGTCCTCACCATTGGAATCAGGATACAAAACAGTTGCCTTGGTTCAAGTTTTTCCGTGCTTGGTCACTGGACTTTTTTCCTCGCCATGAAAGGGGGAACGTGAACGATCTGCCCCATTGTTTTCATTAGCCATGGATTCCAAAAACACGGAAGAAGATCAATCCCACAATCAACGCGCCGTACGTTTGCAGAAGTTGCATAACCTGGTTGAGGCGGGAGACAACCCTTATGATGGAAACTGTGTGCAGAGTCACACATCCCGCCAAGCAAGGAGTCTTTACGAGGAACTTGGTGTTGAAGAGACGGAGGAGGAGGTTTCCGTTGCCGGTCGGATTGTCACTTTCCGGGTGATGGGGAAGGCGTCCTTCCTGAAGATTCTGGATCGTGACGGGATGATGCAGATTTATGTGAAGCGGGATGAGATTGGTGAAGAGAACTATCGTTTGTTCAAGAAGCTGGATCTCGGGGATTTTATTGGAGTGACGGGACCCTTGTTTGTAACCAGGACAGGTGAGATAACGGTTCGGGCCCAAGGTTACACCCTGGTCTGCAAGGCGTTGCGACCTTTGCCTGAGAAGTGGCATGGGCTAACGGACAGCGACCAGATTTATCGCCAGCGTTACCTGGACCTGATCGTGAACCAGGAGTCCAGAACCCGCTTTCAACAACGAAGCTCCATCATTCGGGAGATTCGATCATTCCTTTGGGAACGTGATTTCATTGAAGTGGAGACACCCATGATGCAGTCTGTTGTGGGCGGGGCGGCCGCCCGGCCTTTCCAGACACATTTTAATGCCCTGGACTGTGACTTTTATTTAAGGATTGCCCTGGAGTTATACCTTAAACGGTTGCTGGTCGGAGGCATGGACCGGGTGTTTGAGATCGGCCGGGTATTCAGGAACGAGGGATTGTCCCGTCGGCACAATCCGGAATTCACCATGCTTGAGGCGTATCAGGCATATTCTGATTACCGGGGAATGATGGAGTTGACACAGGGGCTCATCCAGCGTGCGGCGGAGTCTGTATTGGGTAAACTGCAGGTCAAGAGACCCGAGAGTGAGGAGGAAATTGACCTTTCCGGTGATTGGAGGGAGGCAGACTACAAGGACCTGGTAATGGAAGCGGTGGACGATGCGGACTGGTTTGCCCTTTCGCGGGATGACAAACTCGCCAAGGCCCGCAATCTTGGAATCGAGGTTGACCCTGAATTGGAGGACTTTGAAATCACCAACGATGTTTTTGAGAAGCTGATTGAACCCACCCTGGTTCAACCCACATTTGTAACCCACATACCAGTTGAGCTTTGTCCCTTGGCGAAGTTAAATCCTGAGGCCCCTGACACCCTTGATGTTTTTGAGCTATGCATCAACGGCCAGGAGATTGCACCTGCCTACAGTGAACAGAATGACCCCCTCCTTCAGCGGAAGATGTTTGAGGAGCAGGTTGGAGGGGAAGTGCACAACCTTGACAATGATTTTCTATTGGCCCTTGAACATGGAATGCCGCCAGCAGGCGGAATGGGGCTTGGAATTGATCGTCTGGTGATCTTCCTGACTGGTGCCGCCAATATCCGGGACACAATCCTGTTTCCCTCATTAAAGCCCGGCTAATGCCCCTGTGGTTTTCGTCCAACACTCATTGGATTAATTTGTAAGATTCCTGAAACTGCTTTCGGTTTAAGCAAGGAACAGTCAACCTACATTGTGAACCATTTGCCGATACTACAATGCCCTGGCCGCTCTATCTGGCTCTGAAGCAGCTTTTTCCGACGGGCCGTTTTTTTTCCTTTTATTCGGCCATTTCGATTGTGGGTGTCATGCTTGGGGTGATGGTATTGCTGATAGTGCAGACAGTGATGAACGGGTTTGGGGACAAGATTCGAGAAAACATTGTGGCTCGTGATGCCGACATTCGTGTCATGGGAGGTATCATCAAGAGGGATGAATGGAAGGAATTGTTGACTGAACTTGAGGCGCGGGAGGAGGTGCTGGCCGCGACACCTTATGCGGAGGGGGTGGTCATGATGAAGAATGGCCAGGTACCCTTTATGCCATACCTGCGGGGAATTGATCCGGAGCGTGAAGGCATGGTTTTACCTTTGGAGAAGTTCTTGAAAAATGTGGAGGTTGAGGAACTCAAATGCACCTTGGATGACCTGGATGACGAGACGATTATTTTGGGGGTGGATTTAGCGAGAAATCTTCAGGTCCTGCCGGGAGATGTCGTGGAGGTGTTCACTCCCCTAATGCTTGAAAAGGCGAAACAGGATGAAATCCTTCTCCCTCGTGAGATGAAAGTGGCAGGTGTCTTTCGTTCCGGTTGGTACGAGGTGGACAGCCTCTATGGGGTTGTGACCCTTCGGGTGATGCAGGAACTTTATGGTCTGGATCGTGGCATCCACGGTATTTCCATTAAGCTTTTGGATGGGGAGGATGCCGATGCTGTTTCCCGCTCCCTGCAGGAGGATTATGACAGCAAAGGACTGCCTTTACGGACCTTGAGCTGGTTAAAGAAGAACGAGAGCTTTCTTTTTTTCCTTAGCATGGAAAAATGGGTGATGTTCTTCATCATGATCTTCATCATCCTGGTGGCATCCTTTTCTATTGCGGTGACCTTGTCAGTATCCGTGCTGCGTAAGACTCGTGAGATCGGGCTCTTGGCGGCACTGGGGGCGCGTCGTGGACAGATTGCCCAGACCTTCTGCCTCCAAAGCATTGCAATTGGGACGCTTGGCGTGACTCTTGGAATTGCCGGTGCCTTGTTGGCCCTGCAATATCGCAATGCAGTGGTAACTTTTCTCCTTGGAATATTCAACGCCCAGGACGCCTTTTATCAACTCTATGGTTTCGAGGGGATACCGGCATCTTATTCAATGCGAGACTTTGTATTGGTTTCCTTTTTTACACTTCTGTTGACCACCGTTGCTGGCCTTTTGCCGGCAATAAGGGCGGCTCGCTTGAAGCCGGCGGAGGCTTTGCGCAGTGAATGATACCGTGAACACTGTTTTGCAGGCAAAAGGGGTGGAGAAGTCCTTTCAAGGCCCCGATGGCTTGACGATTGATGTCCTTCGCAGCGCAGACTTGAAGGTGCATTCGGGGGAGAGCCTTAGCATTCGCGGGGAGTCAGGGAGCGGGAAGTCCACTTTCCTGAATGTGATTTCATGGCTCGACCAACCGGACAAGGGATTGGTTTTTTGGGATGGTCTTGAGGTTCCTGCATTATCCCGTCAGGAACTTGCGCGCAGACGTTCGGAGGTGCTGGGTTTTGTGTTCCAGTCCTATTACCTCATGCCGGAGTTGAACGTTCTTGAGAATGTGGTCATGGCATCCAGAATGATTCGCATGATCGGAAGGGCAGAATGGAATCGGGCCGAACAATTGCTGGAGAAAGTGGGCTTGCAGGAGCGATTGAAGCAGCTTCCCTCAAAATTGTCCGGAGGGGAGCGGCAGCGGGTGGCCATTGCCCGTGCCCTGATGAATCGCCCCTCAGTAATCCTGGCGGATGAACCCACCGGTAATCTTGATGAGGAGACTGCCAGCTTGGTGATGGAATTGTTGCTCAATCTTTCCCGCAAAGAGGAGGCGAGCCTGGTTCTGGTGACACACAATCCTACATTTGCCGCGAGGACGGATCGTCAGGTGATGCTTTCAGGCGGAAAGTTTGAAGAGGTTTCCTGAATAGTGTGGCTTTGATTATGACAGAGGAGAATCCATTGAAATGCGGTGTTGCCGGAGTGGGATACCTTGGACAGCATCACGCCAGAATTTACTCAGAGCTTTCCCAGTGCGACTTGATCGGCATATATGATGTAAATGCCGCTCGTGCAAGCGAGGTCGCCGACCTGTATGGATGTAAAGTTTTTTCAACCCTCGGCGAGTTGTCAGAATCCTGTGAGGCCGCCAGTATTGCTGTTCCGACGGATTTGCACCGCGAGGTGGCGGTTCCACTGCTTCAATCGGGCTGTCACCTTCTCATTGAGAAGCCAGTTTGCAATGGATTAAGCGAGGCCGAGGAGATTCTGGAGGCATCCAATCGAGGGGGGTGCATCGTGCAGGTTGGTCATGTGGAGCATTACAATCCGGTGATGGAGTTCCTTGAGGAACGTGTCATGGCACCGCGATACATTACTTCGGACAGGCTTGCTCCCTTCAACCCCCGAGGTACGGAGGTCGGCGTGGTATTGGATTTAATGATTCATGACATCGGTGTCATTCTCCAGCTTGTACGTTCTCCAGTGGCTGATATTCGTTCCATCGGCGTCAGTGTCCTGTCAGGGCGTGAGGATATTGCCAATGCCCGGATTGAATTCGGAAATGGTTGTGTGGCGAACCTGAATGTCAGTCGTGTGAGTGAGAAAAAAGTAAGGGAGATACGTGTCTTTCAGGACAACAACTACCTTTCATTGGACTTCATGAATCAAAAGGGGCACCTTTTGGTGAAGGATGGGCCAGAATTATCCCGTGAGGAGATTCCAATTGAGAAAGGGGAACCCCTCATGCTGGAACTGGCCGCTTTTGCGAATTGTGTCCGCAATCGTGAGACCCCAAAGGTCGGGGTTGCATTTGGGAAACGAGCCTTGGAGATTGCCATTCAGATTACGGAGCAAATTATTGATGGCACTTCTAGTTAAGGGAAGGTGCCCGTCGATTCCTTAACGCCCAGATTGGCAAGGAATCTCCGGTCAGGAATAATCCATGCTTCCCTGAATCGTTATGACGAGCTGGTGCCAACCATGGGCGAAGTGAAATATTACACCGCTGTAAATATCCTGTGTCCCATGAAAGTAAACACCCTCATTGGGGAGAGTGGTGAAGTTCATCAATGCTCTTGGTTGAGCCAACCTTCCACGACATCACCGATGACCAGCCCTATCACGAAGAAGAAAAAAATAATCCCAAGGATTGCAAAAATTCTATACCTTCCCGGATTTTCCACGAGGCCGAAGGAATCCCCCTTCTTCCCTTGAAATCGGCTCCATAGGCGCAATCCATAAAAAAGAAGGGCGACCAGTAAAATCCCGCCTGCCATGAAAGGCAGGTTTCCGGCATTGTGACCTGGCATGTTCGCGAGGGAATTATACATCCTTCGGCTTATTTATCGTCACTCACACCAATGGAGGTTTTACGAACGTAGGAAGAAAGAGTCGTATGGTTTTGCCGCGCAATCTTTCGCAGTTCAATCTTCTCGTCCCTTGTCAGACGGACGATGAGAATTTCACTTCGCCGGTTTTTGGCAGGCAAGGCCTTGCGACCAGCCTTCTTTTTGTTTTTTCTTGAAGGCGCAGGCTTGGAGGCTGTCGAAGCCTTTGACGCCGCTTTTTTCTTTGGCGCACCTTGAACAAGCGAGATGATATCGGAAAGGTGGTCGTCTTTTACGCTGGTCATGTTTGCACGGATTTCATTTTTATCATTACTTGATTTATGTTACGGGCTGAGACTCTTGTCTATACGGAAGCTACGGAAAGTTGGAAATCTTAAACATTTCTTTTCCTTGCAAAAACTGTTAGTGTGCTACTGACTTCAAAAACTCCCCTCGTTCCGCTTGAAAGAAAAAGAAGACAGTACGGATCTGGTTTTGCATGGTGAACCGGATTCCAGTGGGCTAATAGAGAAGCTGCCTGAAAATATTATAGAGGCAGAAGGCGACCGCATGACACCTGAGATGATGCGGGAGTTGATCTCAAAGAATCCGGATCGTGTATGCGCTGCCTTGCGATCCTGGACGCTCACAAAATAAACTTCCCCTGTTTTTTCTTCAGCCTTGAAGAGCAGTTGTGCGGGAAGAAGTGCTGGTGCCTCCGGCTTCCCGATATTTTTTAAGGATTTGATTTTCCATGTTCTCGATGGAGAGACCCTGGGTATTCCTCAAGCACTGGTTGGAGGAGCCATGATGGATGAAACGGTCAGGCCAGCCAATGCGTTGAACGGGTGCCTGAATTCCATTTTCCTGAAGGGTTTCAAGGACTGCACTTCCAAATCCACCGCTTAGTACGTGGTCCTCCATTGTGACAATCAAGCGAAGTCTATCTGCGTGGGAGGTGAGAAGCGTGACATCCAGGGGTTTGATGAAGCGCGCGTTGACGATACATGCGGATATTCCCTGCTCCTCCAGTAATTTGGCCAGGGCAAGTGCCTCCTTTACCATTGGCCCAATTGCCCAAATGGCGATGTCGGTGCCTTCGTGAAGTATCTCTGCATTCCCAATTTTCAATAATTCTGGCTTTTCCTTGATTGGAACTCCCTCGCCTTGGCCTCTTGGATAGCGGATGAATGTCGGGCTTTTCATTTCAAGACCCGTTGCAATCATGTCGGCCAATTCATCCTCATGCATTGGTTGCATCAGCGTGGCATTTGGAATGCATCGAAGATAAGAGATGTCGAACAGTCCGTGATGTGTGGGACCATCGTTGGGGGAAAGACCTGCTCGGTCCATGCAGAAGAGAACGGGAAGGTTCTGCAGGCAGACGTCGTGGATCACTGGATCAAAAGCGCGCTGAAGAAAAGTGGAGTATATGGCGCATACAGGTTTTTTCCCCATGGTTGCCATGCCAGCTGCGAAAAGCACCGCATGTTCTTCCGCAATGCCCACATCAAAATATTGTCCCGGCAACTTGTCGCGCAGATGATTTAGTCCAGTCCCGCTGGGCATGGCACCAGTTATTCCAACGATTCTTGAATCCCTGCTGGCATGCTTGACGAGTTGTTGGCCAAAGACGTCCTGATAATTGGGTGGATTTCCTGCCACTTTGCTCTTGGACTCTCCTGTTGAGATGTCAAAGGGGCTGGCCCCGTGGAATTTCTCCGGTTGCTGGATGGCTACGTCGTAACCGTTGCCTTTCTTGGTCAGGACATGCAGGATGATGGGGTCCTCAGACGCTTTTGCAAATTCCAGGAAGTGGCAGATCTGGTTGATGTCATGACCGTCAATTGGTCCGACGAAACGCAGCCCAAATTTCTCAAAAAGACTGGAGGCGAGTATGAAATCCTTGGCCTCCTTTTTGGCGCGTGAACCCAGCCTAATGATTGAATCTCCGCCTGGAATCTTCTGAAGAAAGCTTTCAACATTGTCGTGGACACGTTTATAGACGGGGCTGGTAATAAGTTCATTGAGCCACCGTGCCACTGCCCCCACGTTTTTGTCTATGGACCACTCGTTGTCATTCAGGATCACGATCAGGCGTTTGGTGGAAGTAGAGATATTATTCAGGGCCTCAAGTGTAATTCCACAGGTAAAGGCGGCGTCACCACAGATTGCCACCACGTGTTCATCGGAGCCTTGCAAGTCTCTTGCGGCAGCCATTCCCAAGGCTGCGGAAAGGGCTGTTCCTGCGTGTCCTGCGCCGTAACAGTCGTATTCTGATTCCTCTCGTGAAAGGAAACCGCTGAGTCCTCCTGTACGCCTTAGTTTTTGAAAATCATCCCCATTGCGTCCAGTGAGCAATTTGTGTACATATCCCTGGTGGGACACATCGAAGATAAACCTGTCTTTTGGGGAGTTAAAAACCTTGTGCAGGGCGATGGTCAGTTCCACAACGCCCAGATTGGGACCTACGTGCCCACCATTTTCAGCGGTAACATCAATGATACACTCACGAATTTCAGCAGATAGCTGATGGAGTTCCTCAAGGTCCAGTTTCTTGAGGTCGTGGGGACCCTTGATTTTTTCAAGTATATCCATTGCGGGGTGTCTTGTGCAGGTTGGAACTTAACAACTGTCTTTGTTTAGTCTTCCTCAGTTGTGGAGAGATCCTGCAGGTCGAAACCCTCCTGGGTTTTTTTGACAAGGGCAATCCGGGTCTCCGCTTCCTTCAACCGTTCCTGGCATGTCCTTGCCATCCGGGTACCTTCTTCAAATTTATCCACGAGCTCTGCCAAAGGTGTGTTTCCCTCCTCCATGGAGTTGACAATTCCCTCCAGTCGTTCGATGGCTTCTTCAAAGGTGGGCTTAACGGGATTCTCTTCCATTTCCTTTGAGGCTCGGTGATGAGATTTGGCCTTTGGATGGTTTTAAAAACACTCACCTTTTATGTTTCTCTTTTTGCTCAAAAAGTCTAGGAGAAAGACAAAACCGGATGAATTGAACAAATTGAAACAATGGTGATTGATACTGGGCCTTTGACCATCCTTGGATTGCTTGTGGCGAAGACAGGCATGGAAATCTGTTTGAGCGTGTTGAATTTGCGTGAAGGGGAACGCAACCGGGGGGTGGTCCCCACACCGTATCGCAACATGATTGGTCCTCAGGATTATGAGAAATCCCTCAATTATACCGCGGCGAAGGAGCGGTTCGGTATTTTAACCGAGGCCTTTGATGCTTTGATCCTCGTGGCTTTGGTGCTTGGGGGGTTGCCTTGGATTTACGGTTGGCTCAGCGGTAAACTCCCCGACGGCATGGGTTGGGATGCGATGCTTCTCATTTTATTGATGCTCATTCTGTCAATCCCGGGTCTGCCTTTTGAATGGTGGAAACAATTTCGTTTGGAGGAGAAATTTGGATTCAACAAGTCCACACAGGGGCTCTGGGTGATGGACAAGTTCAAGGGCGTTGTGCTGATGGTTATCCTGACATGGCCTCCGCTGGTGGCATTACTTTGGGTTTTTGAGAAATTCGGGTCGATTTGGTGGATTTGGGGTTTCGTGCTTTTTTTTGGACTCCAGCTTGTCATGATGATCATCTACCCGATGTGGATTCTTCCATTATTCAACAAGCTTTCGCCACTGCCTGACGAGGACCTCCGTAAAAGCCTCATGGAGCTTGCCGACCGCGCTGGATTCAAGGCGAAGACGATCCAGGTTATTGATGGCAGCAAGCGGAGCACCCATTC
Organism: uncultured Opitutia bacterium; assembly: GCA_913046175.1. Taxonomy (GTDB): domain Bacteria; phylum Verrucomicrobiota; class Verrucomicrobiia; order Opitutales; family JABJCN01; genus JABJCN01. The sequence continues at coordinate 9,952 of CAJWSN010000006.1, read as the reverse complement.
CAACGCCTATTTTACTGGATTCGGGAAGTTTCGGCGGATTGTCCTCTTCGACACCCTCATCGAACATCTCTCCCCTCGCGAACTCTTGGCGGTCCTGGCGCACGAGATCGGTCATTACAAAAAGGGGCACATCCCCCAGAGACTTGTTGTTTCTGCGGTCATGGCCTTTGGTGGATTTTGGTTCATCCACTGGTTGCAGGAACAGCCATGGTTGCAACTTGAGTTTGGCTTTTCTGATGTGGGTGGGCGGCCGGATTTCCTACCCGCACTTCTTCTCTTTGGGTTGTTTTCAGGTGTTTTTATCTTTTGGCTGGGTCCCTTTTTCAACTTTTGGTCCCGCAAGAATGAATATGAGGCCGATGCCTTTGCCCGGGATGTCATGAACGATTCCCAGTCACTGGTAACTGCCTTGAGGCAACTGCACACCAAAAACCTTAGCAACCTTGTTCCTCATCCAACTTACAGCTTTTTCCATTATTCACATCCCACCCTGCTTGAACGAGAGAAGGCCCTTTCCCAAAAAGGGAAGAAAAAGGGGCAGGAATTGTGAAGATGTGTCGAGTTCTCTCCAGGGTCTTTCTCCTCTTGTTGTTGTTTGGTGGTGTGGGGAGTTTGGACGCGCGGTTGCGAATCGCGACCTACAATGTCAGGAATTACCTTGTTGCTGACCGATTGGTGGATGGGAAATGGAGGAAGGAACACCCCAAGCCCGAAGACGAAAAGACGGCGCTTCGGGAAATAATTGCCAAGGTCAATCCGGATGTTCTTGCCCTTCAGGAAATGGGCACCCTGCCTTTCCTCGAAGAGCTGCGCAGGGATTTACAGCTGCTCAACGGTATTCGTTATAAACATGCTTGTCTAATGGATGGAGCGGATGAGGACCGGCACTTGGCGGTTTTATCCAAGATTCCGTTTGAGGGTGTCCTTCAGCACAATAATCTTGGATACAAGTACTTTAACGAACCCGGGGTCGTTCGGCGGGGTCTTTTTGAGGTGCAGTTCAAGACGGGGAAGGTCCATTGGAGCTTGTTCACTGTTCACCTGAAGAGTAAACGAACTGAACGCAAGGAGGATCCGGAAGCAGCCATCAAACGCGAAAAGGAGGCAACAGCCGTACGTGATTTCCTAAAAAAGAAGCATCCGCCAGCCAATAATTATCCCTACATCCTATGTGGTGATTTTAATGACACACCGAACACCAAGCCGATCGCCCGCATACTAAAGAGCGGCAGCAACCGCCTTGCCCGCTACATTTATTGCCGGGATTCCAGAAATCGGGTCTGGACCCACTATTGGCGCCGAGGAGCAACCTATTCACAGGTTGATTATATTTTTGCCTCCTATGGGTTGTTGAACCTGCTTCCAGATGGCAATCGTCACAGCGGACACATTGAGGATTCCTCAGGCACGCTTAAAGCCAGTGACCATCGAATGGTATATGTGGATTTGCCCCTGAAGTAAGCTGAAACTCATATTAACCCCAACCAAGGAGTTTAAAGCCTGTTTGCCGGGAACTTGTTAAAGCACCTGGACCGGTATCACAACTTCCTCAAAACCCGGCATCCGGATTACAATGCTTCCCGAACCGGGTTCGCCGCCCTGGACATTGATGCTGACGGTGCGTGCGCCTCCTGGAACAATGACTTCCGGCATCTTGACGCTGTTGGGGACATCCGTCTTGACGTCAATGAACAGTCCTCCGGGCGGGGCCTCGAACTGAATCTGAAAAATCATCAGCTCTTTTTGCCCGGGCTGGAGGGAAAGCATTTTCGGAATGACATTGATGGTGGATGGATCCACCCGAAAGTTGCCTATCGGCTCTCGTCCCTTCGCACCTTCCATGGAAACCTTGTAGGTCTTGCCGGCCTCCAGGGTGGGCACGATGAAGGAAAGCTGACTTTCTGAAACGAAATTCGTGATGGCTTCGTCCTCACCCAATACGATCTTGTCAAACTCAGTGAAGCCCCGCCCGAGGACAGGGATTGTGGCACCCACAGGGGCCCTTTCACTTTCCAGAGTGATGACATAGCGGTTTGACAATGTGAACTGCTGGAGTGCGCTTTTCACTTCCTTCTTGGTGGTGCCGGCTATATTTTCCAGGCTGTACTTGATCTTATAGAAGTACTTTGCGTCGCGGCGTTCACCTGGGAGACGGTAGTCGAACTCGTAGATATCCTTGCCCGCTTCGCTTTTTTCCATCGGGTAGGCTTTTCCGTCAATCACGATTTCTGCCCCCATGCTTCCCCGATCCACGGCGCCGTTATTTATTTGGGCATCTACGCTTAGCGTGTAGATTCTGGAAGGATTCTTGGGTAGTTTCTTCGGGGTCAGGTTGGTCAGGGTAATGTCCCCGCATCCTGAAAGAAAAAATAAACCCGTTGCTAAAACAACCAACGATGGAAAAATTTGTATCTGCTTCATGGAATTACATTCTAAAAAACATTTCTTTGAGGACCTGCAAGACAAAGCGCAAAAAGAAATTTCATTTGGGGTATACGTACATGTGCCTTTTTGTGCTTCAACCTGTGATTTTTGCTCCTTTTATCAAGAGACGCCCCATCGGCAGGATTTGTTGAAATATTTGCAAACAATCCGCACGGAGTTTGCACCTTTTTCATCGGATCGGCCTGTGGAAACGGTTTTTTGGGGTGGTGGAACCCCAGGTCTTTTGCCACCTTCGGACATTGAATTCCTTGGTAATGCACAGTTGGAAACCTTGGGGGTTCCCCTGCGCGAATGGACAGTTGAAATGGCACCGTCAACGGTGAAACCCGACAAGCTCAAGGTTTTGAAGGACCTGGGTGTGGATCGCATCTCACTGGGCGTGCAGAGTTTTCAAGAGGAGATGCTTGAGGCACTTGGCCGCAGGCAATCACCCAGGCAGGTGCTGGAAGCCTACGACCTGATCCGCAGCGCCGGCTTTCAAAATGTAAACATCGACCTGATCTTTGCGGTGCCAAACCAGACGATGGAGATTTGGTTGCGGGACCTGGAGAAGACTCGCGAGCTTGCGCCGGATCATGTTTCCACGTATTGCCTTACCTTGGAGGAAGACACGGCTCTTTATCTGAAGCTCGCAAAAGCCAGACATAAGATGGATCCCGGGCGTGAGGCTGATTTTTACGAGCGAACCTGGGAAGTTCTGCACAATATGGGATTGCAGCAATACGAGATATCTAATTTCTCACGGCCTGGAATGGCCTGCCTGCACAACCTTAACACATGGCGCATGCATGAGTGGATCGGGTTTGGGCCATCTGCATCCTCCCAGTACATGGGACGGAGGTTCACCAATACGGCAAATCTTGATGAGTGGGCTCAAGGTTTGCTTGAGAAAAAGCCCGTCTTTACAGAGGATTCCGAACTTTCCTCCCGGGGACTTGCCTTGGACACCCTTATTTTTGGCCTCCGCATGAATGAAGGAGTGGATCTTTTTGAGATCAGGGAGCGTTTCCCGGAGTTCGAGTCCTTCACCGTGGACCCTTTTCTTGAGGGTCTGGTGGATGAAGGCCTGGCAGAATCTTCAGGAGGAAGGTTTAGCCTTACCCTGAAGGGGAGGTTGCTTGCTGACAGGATTGGGGCTGAGTTGTTGGGATGTAACGATATTTGAAATTTATCGGCTAGGCATTTGTGCGAACCCATGCCAAGGCTCCATCGATATTCTCGAAGGCTCCATCGATCTGGGCTTCGTAGGCGGCCTTGAGGATTCTTCCCAGGTCAGGCCCGGGCTTGAAACCAAACTCAAGGAGGTGGCGACCGTGAAGAATTGGTTTGGGTGCGCTGTCCTCCACCTCAAGAGCTTGGGCACGTTCAAGGAGCCAATCTCCTTCGGGCATGGATTTTGGCTGCAGGAAGGGTGGACGTCCGCCTTTGTCAGCCACGGCAACACGAATCAAGCGGTCGATCCGGATCACCCTGTCCGCGAGCCTGCGTATGGCGGAGTCACCTGCCTGGTTGTTAAAAAACTCAAGGGGTGCCATGTGATCCTTCACAAGTGGAAGGACTTCCTTCAGCAACTGCTTTTGGTTTGTCAGTCGCTGGATAAAGTCGCCGGCGATTTCAACACCCTCCCGGGCATGCCCAGGCGAGCGCACGCGGCCATCCTTATGGATGGTGGTCGATGGTTTGCCCATGTCATGACAGAGGACAGCCAGACCGACCACCAGGTCCTCCCATTCATCTCCGCTCCGGTTTCTGGCAAAGGAATCCAGGCAATGCAGGGTGTGAACCCAGACATCTCCCTCAGGATGCCATTCTGGATCCTGTTCACAACCGTCAAGCGCCTCCAGTTCCGGGTAGAACTGCAACCATCCACAATCCTTGAGAAAGCCGAGCCCGAGCGTATAATTGGTGCCTTTTAGAAGCAGCTTTTTCCATTCATCAAAGACGCGCTCGCTGCTCAGTCCGTCCTGCGTAAGGCTACGACTCAGGGCTACGGTCTCAGGATGAACCCTGAACCCGAACCGCGCAGAGAACTGCATTGCACGGAGGACACGGAGGGGATCCTCGCAAAAACGTTCCGTTGTGTGCCTGAGGATTTTATTTTCGAGATCTTCCACGCCCTGAAAAGGATCCTCAATCTTTCCGTCTGGAAGACGTGCGTAGATGGCATTAACTGTGAAGTCCCTTCGTGCGGCCGCTTCATGGATGCTCATGTCAGGGTCGCCGACTGTCTCGAAGTCCTTGTGTCGCCCACCAGTCTTTCGCTCACGGCGAGGCAGGGAGACATCCACCGGGTGGTCCTTCAGTTTGATGACCTGAAAAGATTTTCCATAGAGGTCGCAGCTGAAACTCGAGGTGAGGATTTTCAATAGTTTCCCAGGTGGGACCCCAAAGACCTCTACATCTGCATCGACTTCTGCTTTTCTTACATTGAGCAGAGTATCCCGAACCCATCCACCCACGAGAAAGGCATGCCCTCCCTCTCGCTTTACTAGTTCAGCGATACGCAGGCAGGGATTGGCATTGGTCCCTTCTATGCGGACGGCATCCATCATTTATTGGGACTTTTCGTAACCCGACGTTTTCCGAGGGCATACCTTGTTTTAAGTCCCAGGAAAAATTTTTTCTTCCAGCATGAGGCACACTGCATGATAAACGGGCAGGTGCATCTCCTGGACTTCCCAGACATTGCTTGCGGGTACACGAATGCAGCAGTCCACCAAGTCCTTTAGCTTACCCCCGGATTCACCTGTGAGGCCTATCGTGGCAAGCCCCCTGGCTCGGGCGGTTTTTGCGGCGTGGAGCACATTGGGTGAATTACCCGAGGTGCTTATGCAGAGCAAAGCATCCCCATGTTGACCCAGGGCGAAGGTGAGTTGGGCAAATGTATACTCCGGATTGCAGTCATTGGCAAAAGCCCAGGACAGCGAGTTGAAGATGGTGAGCGGGATCACGGGCAGTCCGCACTGGAGGTTGCTTGCAAGATTCTCCCCGAGTTTCCCTTTCCACTCGGTGGGGATCGGGCGCTGTTTTGCAAAACCCTTCAGTAGTTCACCTGCGATGTGATCGGAGTCAGCTGCGCTCCCTCCATTGCCACAGATTAATACTTTTCCACCTGCTTCCAGGATTTTGCATAGCTGTGCCACTGCGTCCTCAATATCTCCGGCACAAGTGACAAGGGCCGGATGACGTTCGAGGCAGTTCTGCAGGATTTTATGACACATTGGGAATTTGCTCGTATTTCTGTTTCCAGTAGACCAAAAGCCGGTTTTTAAAAATTGCCATGAAAATCTAAAAGATCATAAACCTTCCCGTTCTAAATTTGCTGACTTGGAAAACCACTATCCAAAGAAAGTACATGCCCTCCCAGACACTGAACGATATTGACTTGGCGGAAGCCAATCGCGAACTCGAGGCCAAGAGTCCCCAAGAGAGGATTCTTTGGACCCGGGAGGTTTTTGGTGAGGGCCTGGTCATGTCCAGCAGTTTTGGTCTGCAAAGTTCGGTTTTGCTTCATTTGGCCAATGAGACGGTGCCAGAGATCCCCGTCATCTTTGTGGACACCGGCTACCTTTTCAAGGAAACATATCTTTACGCTGAGCAAGTGACCAAGCAGCTTGACCTCAACCTGAAGGTTTATTCGTCGCCCGTTACACCGGCTCGATTTGAAGCACTTCATGGAAAACCCTGGGAGGAGGGGCCCGAGGGTTTGGAGCAATATGGCCTTGCCCGAAAAGTGGAACCCATGAGCCGTGCCCTCGAAGAGTTGAATGCCACTGCTTGGCTGAGCGGTCTTCGTCGCAGTCAGTCCAAGTCCCGGGAGGATCGTCCCTTCATTGAACTCCAGAACAAGGTTTATAAGATTTACCCGATTTTGGACTGGGACTACACCAAGGTCCTGACCTGGATGTTGAAGCATGACCTTCCTTTTCATCCGTTGGCAAGGGAAGGGTACGTAGCCTTGGGGGACACGCACAGCACCAAGATGCTTGAAGACGGCATGAGTGCCGAGGATACCCGTTACGATGGGCTCAAGTGGGAATGCGGCCTGCATGAAGGGGGACATGGAAGCAACTACATGATTTAAACAACGCAGTTTATTTGTACTCCAAACAAAACCATGATCACTCCCGAGACACGTTCGCAGATAGATGAAATCGCCAAGAGGGCAGGTTACCTTTGGAGGTATCTTTGACGTCGAGAAAAAGTTAACCCAAATTAATGATCTTGAGGCCCGCATGTCTGAACCCGGGTTTTGGGATAACCAGGAAACTGCTCGCACCATTGGGGCCGAAGTGTCCTGTTTGAAGCGTGTAACCGGCAAGCTTCGCGACTTCCAAAGCCAGATTGAGGACCTGCAGGTTCTGGTCGAGCTATACGAGGAGTCTGGTGATGACCCGGACACCTTGGCCGAGGTCGTTGAGGTGACCGCACATTTGGCTCGAGAGGTTGATATTCTTGAGATCGAGTCCTTCCTGAGTGGCAAGTTTGATCGCAACCCTGCGCTCATGAGCATCCATGCAGGTGCTGGTGGGACTGAGTCCTGTGACTGGGCGGACATGCTGTTCCGTCAGTACAAGCGTTGGGCCGAGCGAAATAACTTTGAGGTCGAGGTCCAGGATGTTCAACTCGGGGAGGAGGCCGGCATAAGCAGTGCCACCTTTCGCATTGAGGGGGAGAATGCCTATGGTTATGCGAAGGCTGAACGGGGCGTACATCGCCTTGTTCGAATCAGTCCCTTTGACTCCAACAAGCGTCGCCATACTTCATTTTGCTCGGTGGATGTCATCGCAGAACTGGAGGATAACAACGACATTGAGATCGACGAGAAGGACATCCGGACGGATACCTACCGTGCCAGTGGCAAGGGCGGTCAACATGTGAACAAGACCGATTCCGCCGTTCGTCTTACGCACATTCCCACAAACATTGTGGTCACTTGTCAGAACGAACGTTCACAACTTAAAAACAAGAACTCTGCCATGAAGACTCTCAAGTCTCGTCTCTATGAACATGAGCAGGACCAGAAGCGGGCTGCCATGGAGAAGTTTTATGGGGCAAAGGGTGAGATTGGCTGGGGTAATCAGATTCGCAGTTACGTCTTCCAGCCCTACCAGATGGTCAAGGACCTTCGCACGGGTGTTGAAACCTCGAATGTTGAAGGGGTGATGGACGGTGAGATTGATGATTTTATCCATGGCTGGCTTCGTGCCGGATGCCCGACCCAACGCAACAAGGACATACAATTGGATGACTGACGTGGGAACGGTTCCCAGTCTTTCCCACGATGCCTTGACTCAGGCATTTTCGGGACAATCTTTTTTTGCAGACAAAACCTGGCGTCTTTCACCTGAAGCCTTTCCCTTAAAGCGTGAACAGGTCAGGCAGATTGAGGAGATCGGGAACGCCTGCCTTGGTTACTCCCGTGCTCTTGAGGTTCTCTATGCCAAGTCCCGTCAAGGCAGGAGCCTGCTTCGTAATGAGACACTGTTGGCGCCGTGGGTCGCGGAGTATCTTGAACGTGGCAAGCCGGAATCACTCATTGATCATGGGTTGCACAAGTCAGTTTCCGGACAAACCCCGTTTGTGTTGCGTCCGGATCTCCTGTTAACTGATGAAGGCTTTGCCCTGACCGAACTGGATGCAGTTCCCGGGGGCATAGGCTTGACTGCGTATCTCAACAGAATGTTTGGGGATGGCGAAACAATCGTGGGGGCTGGCGACAAGATGTTGAAGGCTTTCTATACGGCACTGGCCAACCACAGGCCTGACTTGAAGCTGCCTTTCATTGCCATCCTTGTCAGTGAAGAGGCTGCCACTTACCGACCGGAAATGGAATGGCTTGCGACAGAGCTTCAGCAGGAAGGCAAAAGAATATTTGTCTTTAGTCCGCAAGACGTGATTCCCCTGGGGAATTCCCTGTGTGTCGATATCGGTGGAAACCCCCAGAAAATTGATATCATTTACCGTTTTTTTGAATTGTTTGACCTTCCAAACATTCCCACAACCGGGTCCCTTCAGAAAGCAGTGGAGGCAGATCATGTCCGGGTCAGTCCGCCCATGCGGCATTTCCAGGAGGAAAAACTGGGGTTCGGGTTGCTCCAACATCATCGTCTGGAGGGATTCTGGAGGGAGACCCTAGGTAAAAGGAACCTTCAGGTGCTGTCAAAGGTTGTCCCCAGGACTTGGGTGCTGGATGCCGTTGATCTGCCCCCCGGTGCGGTTTTGGAGGGACCCTCGGTCGGTGGCAAACCCATCCATGATTGGGGCCAGCTGGTTAATGCGTCTCAAAAGGACAGGAACCTGATTCTCAAGATCAGTGGCTACCATGAGACGGCATGGGGGGCACGCAGCGTGGTATTGGGTAGCGATTGTTCCCGAACCCATTGGGGGCAGGCCTTGCACCAGGCGATTCGCACTGGGAAAGAGCAGCCTTATATCCTGCAGGAGTATTGGAAACCGACCCGGGTTGAGCATCCGGTTTTTGACGACAAAGGCAAATTATACACGATGACAGGCCGCGTTCGTCTCTGCCCGTATTTCATGGTACAGGGCGATTCCATGGAACTGACTGGCATCCTCGCAACTGTCTGTCCGGCTGACAAGAAGATCATCCACGGAATGAAGGACGCCATCCTGCTGCCGTGCCGCGTGGAGTCGTAGCCGTATTGTGGTCAACGCGGAGACTGGTTACATGCAGAATGTCGATATCCAAGAAGTTTGGGGCCTTGCCTGTTGGTTTGTCATTTAATTCATGGGTGGATTGGTCTCGGGTTAATGGGCTCAACCTGACTTTGTAATTCCATAAAGCGGCTTGCACTTTGGATTCTTAATCTTTACATTTATTTGCTTTAGCCAACCTATGTCTTGCTGAAATGAGCGATGCTGAATACTACGCTGAGGAGGAGCATGAATATCCTCCTGAGGAGGAGTCACATGCCTCCGTTCTACCACAGCGTCGGACCAGGTTTGACAAGTGGATGGCCGTATCCTGGGGGATCAGCCTTGCTGTGGCGGGAGTGATCCTGGCATTGGCAATGGTAATTGTCATTTTCATCAAGGATGCAGAGGACGAGGATGCCGGCTTTGAGCTGGCTGTGGACCAGGTGCTTGAGGATCCGGAGGAGCAGCAGAAAAAAGTCAAGGAACAGCAACTGGAGAAAAGTTCCAGCACCACGGCCCCCCGGACTGCCATTACGGTGAACACCAACATTGCCGACATCAACATTGAATCGGTTGATTTCAATATTTCCGTGGACAAGGGGGATGTCGGGGAAATCTCCGGGGCCGGGGCCACCGGCAACATTGGACTGGGCATGGACCTGGGCTCGATGAGCATGGTCTCATTCTTTGGAATGAAATCTCAAGGCAACCGTTTCGCCTTCCTCATTGACTACTCGGCTTCAATGAAAGCTGACCAGTTAAAGGTCATGAAGCATGAACTGGTCAAGACCCTGACCTCTTTCAACCGTGATGTTCAGGTGGCGCTCATCTTTTTCTCGGGTCCCGC